>JBIILT010000092.1:0-6072 GCA_044338355.1 Aquirufa sp. | reverse complement strand
TTATAGTTGTTTTGATTAAAGAATTACTAACTTATTGGCTAAATTGCCCTGCAAATTAACGCTTTTTTGCCTAAATACGTATTACCAGATGATAAAATGTATATCGAAATCACTCGCATGTATCTTAGTATCCCTGCTGAGCATCAGTGCGTTCGCCCAAAATGTGGACGTTGACGCCTTCGAAAAGAAGATAAAAGAGACGCCGAACGCTTATTTGCTGGACGTTCGTACTACAGGGGAATTTGGAGGAGGACATTTGCCAAAGGCGATGAACATCGATTTTCGTTCCCCCGATTTCAGCGCTAAGGTCGCGCAACTGTCTAAAGACAAACCCGTACTTATCTATTGCCTTTCCGGCGGCCGCTCCGCACAAGCAGCAGAACAAATGCGCGCGGCTGGTTTCCAAGTAACCGAAATGAAAGGGGGTTATTTGAAATGGACAACACGGATGAAACCTTTAGAGGGTGTGCCCGATGTAAAGCATGATGCGGCTTGGAATTTGGCAGACTTCAAAAAAGAAATCGCCTCATCAGACGCCGTAGTGGTCGATTTTTATGCCAAATGGTGCGCGCCCTGTTTAAAAATGATGCCAATCGTAGATAAACTAGCCGAAGAATTCAAAGGCGTCGTGACCGTTTTAAAGGTCGAAGCTGACGGCAACCAGGCCATCATGCAAGCCTACGGAATAGACGAAATCCCGAGTTTCATCGTCTTCTCTAAAGGGGAGTTGATCACTAAAACATCGGGATTCCGGGAAGAGGCCGCGTTAAAAGAACTTTTTACTGCGACCAAGAAGTAGGCTGACGCTCCCAACGGTGCGCGCGCAACTCCTTTACTAATTCTGTTGATAAACCGTGGCCATCTGAGGTTGCGGTATTACTTTCCACGTGTTTAATCTTACGCATACCTGGAATGATCGTACCCACATCCGGATTTGACAAGATGAAACGCAAGGCCATTTCAGGCAAATCCATTCCCTCTGGAACTAGTGGTTTTAACGCATTCGCGTGATCCACACTAGAGATCAAATTCTCCGGAACGAAATACGTCGAACGCCAATCATTCGCCGGGAATGTCGTTTCATAGGTCATCAAACCAGTTAAACTCCCCTCATCAAAAGGAACGCGAGCAATCACACCCACATCTAATTTCTTGCAAAGAGGGAATAATTGGTCTTCTGGATTTTGGTCAAAAATATTGTAAATCACCTGCACAGAAGAAATCAAACCTGTTTCCAAAGTATGCAAGCAATTGTTTGGCTCCCAACGGTTCACCGAAACTCCCCAATGAGCCACCTTTCCTTCTTGCGTTAATTTCTCCACCGCCATTTTCCACTCATCGCGATCCGCCCATGCATCCTCCCATACGTGGAACTGCTGCAAATCAATTTGCTCCAATTTCAGATTTCGCAAACTTTTCTCCGTGTATTCAATTATATGTGCTGCCGGGAAGCAATCTTCGATGTTAAAATGAGGCTTCGATGGCCAAGTAAAGTTTTTAGGCGGAATCTTCGTCGCCGCATATAAAGTCGTTTCCTGGTGACGTCTCAAAAGACCTCCCAAGATTTCCTCACTCTTACCTTCTGCATAGCCCCAGGCGGTATCAAAAAAATTACACCCTAGCTCGACCGAACGGTCCAATGATTTATTTACTTCTTCAATATCAGATCCGGTCCAACCGGCTAATCCCCACATACCATATCCCACTTCACTCAATGCCCAGCCCGTGCGGCCAAATAGTCTTGTTTTCATAATACAAACTTATCAATAAATAAAATAGCTAAGCCCATTCTGCTAAACTATTCCGAATAGTACGTGAATTCTCAAAAAATAACAAATTTAAAAACAAGCTAAGCCTGTTTTTAAATCAAATAATATATGTAACCTATTATTTATCCACCGGTTAATAAATGAAATAGTAACCTAAATAGTCAATAACGCAAATAACCTAATTATTGCCCTTATCTGTAGTGATACACTGTAGCTTTGTAACACTATCTGTTCAAAACTATGACTATAACCATTAAAAAAGAACAAATCTGTGATTTAATTGTAAGCGATCAAACGATTTGTATTAAAGACATTGTATATGTTCAGGGAGAGGGCAACTATTCAAAATATTATCTAAATGACGGGAGAACAATTGTTTCTTGTAGAACACTTAAATACTACGAGCCATTTCTAATTGAACGTGGATTCATTCGTCCTTCAAAATCTGCCATTGTAAATGTGAATGCCATTCAAACGATTGATTTCAATCATCAAAAGGCAATGAAACTCATTAACGATCAAAACATAACAATCTCTCGAAGACAGATAAAGCCGCTGAAGGAGTTGTTTAAGGCGATGGCGTAGTCGCCGCTTCGCGACTATTAAAGCACAAAGAACAAAGCAAAAAGTACAAAGTTGGCATCCCCTTCGGGGATACGTACAGAAGTAATCTGCCAAAATAGCCACTAATTGACTTATTGACAAAATAACGTCGAAGTCTTCAGAGGCGTTTTCAGGTATTGACAGAAAGTGTCAAAATTCAAAGTGCAAAGTTCAAAGCAAAAACTTCAGACTAATACCGTACGGACTATCGACTATCGACTTCCCACTGATTACTGTCTACTGGCCACCCTTCGGACTAGCGACTAGTGACTAGCGACTGCCCACTGTTTACTGACTACTGTATACTGATTACTGTCTACTGGCCACCCTCCGGACTAAACTTCCCTCTACTCTATACTCTCTTATCTCTACTCTAGTCGCCTAAAGGGCGACGTGCACTAACTTCTTCGTCTCAAAGAACTCCTCCTTGAAGTTTTTGGAAAGATGAAACACTTTATGCTTTCGTTCTAATTCTTTCAATTCTTCCATCAAATCCCCCCCCTTCAGGCAAAGAAGTCCATTTTTCAAGTCGTGGTAACTATTCGGGCTGATCTTCTTTTTCACCCAGCCGTAGAAAGGCAACAGACGAGTAACTGCGCGAGAAACAACAAACTCAAACTCACCATCCACATCTTCTGCGCGACCGTGAGTGGCCGTGACATTTTTTAACCCAAGAGAATCTGCAACACCTTGAACGACTTTGATTTTCTTTCCGATACTGTCCACTAAATGGAAGTTTACTTCCGGGAAGAGGATGGCCAAAGGAATGCCAGGAAAACCTCCGCCTGTTCCTACGTCTAATACTTCTGTACCCGGTTTAAATTCAATAAATTTAGCAATCGCTAGGGAGTGTAGTACGTGGTGCAGCATCAAATTATCAATGTCCTTACGTGAAATGACATTGATCATCTCATTCCATTCAGAATATAGAGGAAATAATTGCTCGAATTGAGCTTGTTGATGCTCGGTGATGGAAGGGAAATAGTGTTTGATGATGGCTGCTTTCATATTATTTTTTCTTTCTTCTGGCCTTCTTGGATTCTGAAAGCAATTTCTTTGCCTCTGTGTATTGAGCAGACTTCTTTTCGGCATGTTCTAATACTTGTTTACAGTAATCGACTGCCTGATCATAATTTTGCTGTTGGTAGGAAATTCGGGCTAAGCCTAATAGAGAGGCCCAATAATAGCCTGAATCCATTGCATCCGTGGACGCAGAGAAGGCCATGCACTGTTTGAAGTAGTTGATAGCTTCAGACTGATTTCGATAGACATACAAGGCGTAATAGCCTAAAATATAACTCGCGTACCTGCCAGAGGTTGCTTCGTAGCCGACTTGATGCTGATCTAAACGTCGCAGAATTTCCTTGGCAAGCGATGTTGCTTCGTCCATATTGCCGCTCAAAAAGGCAGCCCGGGCATAATAGCGGTGAAAATAGGGATTGTCTGGGAAGGTCTCAGAGGTATATTTGGCCATGCCATAGGCCTTCTCATTCATACTTTCGATACCGTAAATCTGTAAAAGAAAGTAACGCGCTTCAGTCCGGGTGTAAAAAGCTTGGTAGCTCACTTTTTCCAATTGAGCGATTCCTTGACTCTTGTTTGCCTTAGGGAATAACCACAAAACGGGTCTTAATAGTGGATAATTCTGTTTGATGAAAAAGTAATAGTAGTTGTAAAGTCCATCTCCGAACATCAGCTCTGGGCTGAAATCAGCAAAATTGCGGGAGTATTCGAGGTATTTTAAGGCGTTTTTAGCGGCTAAAGTAGCGCGAGTCCAGTGCTTGCGTTCGGCATGTAGACGGCCTTTGAAGCCGTAAGCAGCAGCCATGAAGAAGGCAGCTTCTGGGTTTTCGGTTTCATCGTAGATTTTTTCAGCCTTTTCGATGCTTTTATCCATGTATTCAATCAAACGATCGTCATAGACTTCACTCTTCGTGTTAGGCACAATCTTCCACCACTGCATCAGACCCAATAAAAAATCAGGAAGGGGGTGATCTGGGTACTTAATCTTTAAATAATTGAATTCGCGTTCAGCTTCCGGGAAATGGAAGTTATACATTTGGTTGATGGCCACGGTGGCCTCTGTCTGAACTTCGGTGGTGAGTAAAAGCATTCCTTTGGAACGCTCCTTCTCCGCCTCATCCGCCTTCTTCCACCATTGAGCATCCGTGTCGAATGAAGGTAGAAGAAGGCCGAGAATACAGGCTAATAGGCTAAGATGAGATCTCAATTTGGTCGCCATTTTGGTTTAAGAATTTAAATTCTGTAATGCCAAATGAGGAATCTTCCATAATCGTAATCCAGGTCTTGTATTTCAAGAACCAGTTCATACGGATAGAAGGGAAACCTTTCGTGAAATAAGCGCTCAAGAAGGGGTGTACCAAGATGGTCAATTTCTTCTCGTTCTGCTTCGTCAACAAATGTTCCAAATGCTGTTCTACAATGTCAGAAACCGCAATACTCGCCGTAATGCTACCTGTTCCGCCGCAGCTAGGACAAGTTTCATGCGTGGCTACGTTCATCTCTGGACGCACACGCTGACGGGTAATTTGCATCAACCCAAACTTAGTCAAAGGCAAAATGGTGTATTTCGAACGATCTCCACGCATTTCATCGCGCATGATGTCCTGAATTAACTTGCGGTTATCCGCCTTCTTCATATCGATGAAGTCGATCACGATAATACCGCCCATGTCGCGTAAACGTAATTGGCGAGCTACTTCTTTCGCAGCTTCCCGGTTCACACTTAATGCGGTTGCTTCTTGATCATCTTCTGAATTCGACTTATTTCCCGAATTCACGTCGATCACGTGCAATGCTTCTGTGTGTTCCACGATTAAATAACCTCCGCCAGGCAAAGAAACCGAACGGCCAAAAAGCATTTTCAACTGCTTTTCAATGCCTAATTGCTCGAATAACTTGGTTTTGCTTTGGTGTAACTTAACAATCTTCTCCTTTTCAGGAGCGACATTGTGTACATAGCCTTTTGCCTCATTGTACAATTCTGGTGTATCAACGATGACATTATCGAAATCATTGTTCAACAGGTCGCGTAACATCGAAGTCGCGCGGCTCATTTCGCCAATAATCCGGTCTCCAGCTTTCGCATCGACTAATTTCACTAAACCCTCTTCCCATTTTGCAATGGAATCTTTTAGGTCACGCTCCATTTCTTCCACTGCTTTCCCTTCCGCCACTGTACGCACAATAACGCCGTAATTTTTCGGCTTAATTGAATTCATTAGTTTTTGGAGGCGATTGCGTTCCGCTTTCGATGTGATCTTTTTAGAGATATTCACTCCGTTCGCAAAAGGAACTAAAACAAGGAAACGACCTGCGATAGAAATATCGCATGATAGACGAGGGCCTTTAGTTGAAATAGGCTCTTTAACGACTTGAACTAAAGCTAAATGTCCTTTTTGAACGGCTTTTTCGATCTTCCCTAATTTATCAATTTCGGGCTCGAGCTTGAAGTTCTCTAAGCGAATAACTTTCGTTTTTTTCGTCATTACCTCCCGCGTAAACTTCTGCAGGGTGGGTAAATTAGGTCCAAGGTCATGGTAATGCAAGAATGCATCTTTCTCATAACCGATGTCAATAAAAGCGGCGTTCAGTCCAGAAACCAATTTTTTAACCGTTCCGAGGTAAATATCCCCTACGGAAAACTGAGGTTCTGACTGTTCAATATGGTACTCTACAA
>JBIILT010000091.1:0-6117 GCA_044338355.1 Aquirufa sp. | reverse complement strand
TCACTTCTAAAACGACTTGCCCTGGTTCAATCCAGGAGCCGTCCGTGATAAAAATGTGAACCTGTAAATTAGCATCCACTTCTTTGAAAATAGCCTGAGCCAGTTCCACGCCAGCTAATACGCCTCTGTCTTTTACTTTTAATTCCGCAGTACCCACTGCCTCTGCTGGGACCGTGGAAAGGGAGGTGTGATCTCCTTCACCAATATCTTCCCGGAGGGCAGATTGAATGAAGGCGCGGACATAAGCTGGTTCTGTGTATGAAAACATGTGGCGGTTTTAACGCCCCAAAATTACGAAAATTACCCGTAGAATTGATTTCTAAGAAAAATATCCTATTTTTGCTACCCACAATGCAAAAGAAGGTTAAAATATCTCATCTGCTTCTGTTTATCCCCGTGCTATTTTGGCTCGTGGCTAAGCCTATTTCGCTGTTCGCAGTAGAAACAGGTGCAGTAAAGACGGAGAAGACTTCTAAGCAATCGATTGTCAAGGCAGAACAGAACGTTTATCAATCTGCGACTAACCTACAACTCGATTTCCCCCAAGATTGGAACTTCACAAGCCCTACGGAAATCTTCGTTGCGCGCTCGATGCAGGCCATCAAATTGCCTACATTCACTCATCGTACGCAATTCTTACGCATTTTATTTACCCAGTTTATAGCCACTCTGGCGCCGTGAGGCATAGTCGATAGTCACTAGTCGCTAGTCGCTAGTCGATAGTCCGGAGGGATCACTCACCATTTACAATTTATCATTTACCATTTAATTTAAAGTTATGCGTTACAAAAGTGCCATTATTTGGCTGTCTACGATTATTTCAGCCTTATGTATTTTCTTCCTATCGTTTACGTGGAAGTCTAATCAATTAAAAGAACAAGCTATCAAGTATGCTACTTCAGCAGATGGCAAAGTAGATGCGGCGAAGCGTTTACATTTCATTGATTCCCTTTGGAAACAACCAGTATATATTGGATATACCTTACAAGAAGTGACTCAGTATGCCTTGCAAAAAGGTCTTGACTTAGAAGGTGGTTTGCACGCAGTATTAGAGGTTTCTCCAGCGGAGATCTTGCGTGCTTTGTCAGGAAAAAGTAATGATCCAGCATTTGAGAAAGCGTTAGCGGCGGCAGGTGCGGCGCAAGCGACTTCGACGAAATCGTTCAACGATTTGTTTTACGAAGAATTCGCGAAGGCGGCTCCTAACCAAACTTTGGCATCCGTATTCGCTAATTCAGTGAACCGCGGTAAAATCTCCTCTACTTCGACTGATTCACAAGTTCAGAAAGTTATCGATGCAGAGATTGATGGCGCGGTGGATCGCGTTTACAAGATTATTCAAGCACGTATCGATAAGTTCGGTGTGGCTAACCCTAACATCCAACGTCTTCCAGGTTCGAACCGTATTCAGGTTGAATTACCAGGTGTGGAGAATCCGGAGCGTGCGCGTAAGTTATTATCAGGTGCAGCGAAATTAGAATTCGTAGAATGCTATGAATTGAACGAATATGGCGGAGGCTTAAATGCGCTAGGTGATTTATTAGACAGAGAAGCAAAAGCTCCAGTGGCGGCTGCACCAGCGGCGGCTCCAGCAGCTAAGGATACGGCGGCTAATGCGTTAGCTAACAAATTAGCAGCAGCTCCAGCTACGAAAGATTCAGGAAAAGCGAAAGCAGATACGTCTGCAGGTTCGGCTTTGGCGAAATTATTCTTGCCTTTAGGAAACAGCATCGGTGTATATGTAAAAGATACGGCTCGTGTAAACGCTTTGTTTGCGCGTGCAGAAGTGAAAGCGATGTTCCCAGCTAACTTAACATTTGCTTGGGCAGCGAAAGGAATTCCAGCTAAGAATGGCGACGAAATCCTTTCTTTAGAGGCTTTGAAGAAAGGTGAAGGTCAATCAGCTCCATTAGAAGGTGATGTGATCACGGATGCGGCGCAGGATTTTGATCAAGCAGGTCGTGCAGAAGTAACGATGGCGATGAACGGAACGGGTGCTCGTATTTGGAAAAATTTAACAGGTGCTAACATCGGACGTCGTATCGCGATTGTTTTAGATGGTTATGTATATTCTGCTCCAGTGATTAATGGTGAGATTCCAGGTGGTCGTTCTTCGATCTCAGGAAGCTTCACAGTAGAGGAGGCAAAAGATTTAGCGAACGTATTGAAAGCAGGTAAATTGCCAGCTCCTACACGTATCGTGGAAGATGCGTTCATCGGTCCCTCTTTAGGGGCTGAGTCGATCAACCAAGGGTATATGTCGATGGCTTTAGGCTTGTTACTTGTCATCGTATTTATGATCGGTTACTATGGAACTCCAGGTTGGATGGCGAACTTAGCCTTGTTCTTTAACGTCTTCTTTATCGCTGGTGTTTTAGTCCAAATCCAAGCGGCATTAACCCTTCCAGGTATCGCCGGTATCGTGTTAACACTCGGTATGGCGGTCGATGCGAACGTATTGATTAACGAGCGTATCCGGGAGGAATTACGCAAAGGCAAAGGATTACTAGATGCGATTAACCTAGGTTACGAGAAAGCATTGAGCGCGATTTTGGATGGTAATATCACCACGATATTAATCGGTGTGATCTTGATTATTTTCGGTTCAGGTTCGGTGAAAGGTTTTGGTGTTACACTTTGTATCGGTCTTGTAACGTCTGTATTTACAGCGGTATATATTTCTCATATCTTAATTGATTGGATGGCGAAACGTGCGATCAAAGCAGGTAAGGAGAAAGAAATGACATTTGAGACCTTTATCTCGCGCGATCTATTCAAGGGAATGAACTTCGATTTCATCGGCAAGCGTAAGTATTCGTACTGGTTCTCTTGGGCTTTAATCTCCGCAGGTGCTATCGTATTATTCCTGCAAGGTGGTTTCAACTTAGGGGTGGATTTCAAAGGTGGTCGTTCGTACGTGGTTGAGTTCAATCAAGCGGTACCGACTGACAAAGTGAAGGAAGCGTTAGTGGATGATTTCGGCGGAAAAGGCGTAGAGGTGAAAACCTTTAACGGTGCTACGAAATTAAAAGTAACGACCTCTTACTTAGTAGAAGACGAGTCGATGACGGCGAATAATACGGTTCGTACGGCTTTAGAAACAGGTTTAAAGCAATTCTCTGCTCAGGGACCTAAGGTTCTTTCAGAGTCCAAAGTAGGAGCGACGGTGGCCGATGATATTTTGACACAATCATTCGTGTCAATCTTCTATGCCCTAATTGCAATCTTTATCTACATCTTGATTCGTTTCCGTAAATGGCAATATTCATTAGGTGGTATCGTAGCCTTGGTTCATGATACGCTAGTGGTATTAGGTATGGTAGGTATCGTTCGTTTGTTTGGTTTCGAATTAGAAATTGACCAAGTATTTATCGCGGCGGTATTAACGGTGATTGGTTATTCAATTAATGATACCGTGGTAGTATTTGACCGTATCCGGGAGGAGATCGGATTGGATGCTGATTTAGGGAACAAAGAATTGATGATCAAAACGATCAATGAATCGATTAACCACACGATGTCTCGTACGGTTATGACTGCGACAACGGTATTCTTAGTAGTAACGGTGTTATTAATCTTCGGTGGTGACGTGTTAAGAGGTTTCTCTTTCGCGATGTTTATCGGGGTCGTGTTTGGTGCTTATTCGTCTATCTTCGTAGCGGCGCCGATTGTGATTGACTTCGGAACTTCGAAGAAAGAAAAGAAATAATTTGTTCTGCTGGTTGCTCGAATGGGTGACCAGCATTTTTATATTTCATCTAATTTAAATCGACTATGAATAACAGCATTTGGAGAAAGAAACCAATGCATATGTTTGAGCAAGACATGCAAAAAAGTGAGCTCAAGCGTGTATTAGGTAAATGGAGTTTGACTGCAATCGGTATCGGTGCGATCATCGGTGGTGGAGTTTTCGTTTTAACAGGTACGGCGGCGCATTACCATGCGGGTCCTGCTTTAGCGCTTTCCTTCGTGATTGCGGGTATAGGCTGTATTTTCGCAGCACTTTGTTATGCCGAGTTTGCGGCGATGTTACCGGTAGAAGGTAGTGCTTATGCCTATGCTTACGGAACGGTAGGTGAGTTATTTGCATGGATTATTGGTTGGGGATTGATCCTCGAATATGCGATGGGTGCCATGACGGTCGCCGTGAGTTGGTCGGGTTATTTTAATAAGCTCCTCCATCTCTTCGGGATACATTTACCAGCGAATTTAACGAATGACCCGGTTACCTTCGGTGGAGCTTCTGTGAATTTACCAGCACTAGTTATTGTCTGGTTTGTGACCTGGATTTTAGTGCGAGGGATTAAAGAGGCAGCGAGCGCGAACAACTTGATCGTAGTCTTGAAAGTGGCTGTGATCTTGTTTGTGATCATTATGGGTGCGTTCTACATCGATGTAGCGAACTGGACTCCGTTCATTCCGGAAGAGACTTTAGTGAAGCACGAAAGTGGTGAAATGCTTCCTGCTTATGGCTGGGGTGGTATTATCTCGGGTGCGTCTGCGATCTTCTTTGCGTATATCGGTTTTGATGCCGTTTCTACGCAAGCGGGAGAGGCAATCAATCCGAAGAGAGATATGCCATTCGCGATTATCGCGTCTTTATTGATTTGTACGGTATTGTATATCGCGGTTTCGTTAGTGTTAACGGGTATGATGAATTACAAGGACATTACGGGAGATGCGTTAAAGGCGCCAGTTGCTTTTGCGTTTGATCAAGCGGGCCAGCCATGGGCCGTGTTTATCATTACTGCAGCAGCTACGGCTGGTTTATTATCCGTGATGCTGGTGATGATGTTAGGTCAAACACGTGTTTTCTTAGGTATGGCGAAAGATGGTTTATTGCCAAAATTCTTCGCAGAAGTTCACCCTACCTTAAAAACGCCTTGGAAATCAACGATCTTAGTAGGAGCCGTAGTTTCAATCGTAGCAGGTTTCACTCCTATTTCTTTATTAGGTGACATGACCAGTTTCGGTACCTTATTTGCGTTCACGATGGTGTGTTTAGCGGTATGGATTCTTCGTTTCAGAGATCCAAACCGTGATCGTCCATTCAAAGTGTCTGGCTTAAACATCATCGCACCACTAGGTATCTTAGTGAACACGTTCTTGATTTTGAACTTAGGCCGCACAGCGCAAATTTTTGCTATTGCGTGGTTATTGTTCGGATTAGTGGTTTACTTCCTTTATGGTAGACCTAAGTCTCACTTGAATACGAGAGAGTAATACTCATTTTGAGTTAAGGAGAGCCGGGGCGACAGCCCCGGCTCTTTTTTTTGCCTTTTAATTCCCCCATTTTTAGCGTAATTTTGCACCTTGATTTTTAATGAAGAACGAATGAGTCAGATTGTAACTGAAATTGCGAAACGAAGAACCTTTGGGATTATTTCTCACCCCGATGCTGGTAAAACGACATTGACGGAGAAATTGCTACTCTTTGGGGGAGCAATTCAAACAGCTGGTGCCGTAAAATCGAACAAGATTAAGAAAGGCGCGACGTCTGACTTTATGGAGATCGAGCGTCAGCGTGGTATCTCGGTGGCGACTTCTGTGATGACCTTCGAATACAATCAATTAAAAATCAATATCCTGGATACGCCCGGTCACAAGGACTTTGCTGAGGACACGTATCGTACGTTAACGGCCGTGGATTCGGTGATTTTGGTGATTGACTGTGTGAAGGGTGTGGAGGAACAAACGGAGCGTTTAATGGAGGTTTGCCGCATGCGCAAGACTCCCGTGATCATCTTCATTAACAAGATGGACCGCGAAGGCCAAAATCCGTTTGATCTTTTGGACGAATTAGAACAAAAATTAGGCATCTCGGTGCGACCTTTGACTTGGCCGATTAATATGGGCCAAAACTTCAAAGGGGTATATAATTTAATGGACAAATCGCTGAATTTATTCTCCGCGAACAAGACCAGAATTGAAAAAGAAGTAGTCGCAGTAGACATCGATTCCCCCGAGTTAGACACTCGAGTAGGAGATCGTGACGCGCATCAATTACGTGAAGACGTGGAATTAATCGATGGCGTTTACGAACCCTTTGATCGCAACGATTATTTATCTGGGGATATTGCTCCTGTGTTTTTTGGCTCCGCAGTAAATAACTTTGGT
>JBIILT010000090.1:0-6128 GCA_044338355.1 Aquirufa sp. | reverse complement strand
GTAATCCACCAATCTTTCCCATTAAGGGTAGCCCAATCAATCCAATTTCTAGTCGCTTGTATCCCGCCCAGGAAACTTGGTTTTAAGATGATGTAATCTGGATTGATAAATGCCGCGATGGATTTATCCTGCATGCCTATGAGCTCCTCATCTAAAGCGATGGGAAGAATCTGCTGAGCAACCAGTTTTCGCATCTGTTCTGGCTGACCAGCCATAATAGGTTGTTCAATCGAATGCAGGTCGTAGGCAGCTAGTTTTTCCAGTTTGAAAGGGGCTTCAGCAGGGGAGAAGGCTCCGTTTGCATCAACGCGTAAAGTCAGATCGGAGGCAGAAAAGCGAGAGCGAATACTTTTTAAGAGCGAAAGTTCAGTCTCAAAATCAATAGCACCTATTTTTAATTTCAAGCAGGAATAGCCTTGTTTCAGTTTTTGTTCGATTTGCTCGCGCATGAAATCGGCCGTTCCCATCCAAATTAGGCCATTGATGGGTATTGCTGCTGAACCTTTGGCAAAATCATTCGTGAATGGCTTTTTTAAATCGAGTAGTGCAGTCTCTAAGGCAAATCGAAAGGAGGGTTGCTCGAAAGGAATTTCCGAGATTATTTCAGAAATATCACGAGGTGATTCTATTCCTTGAAAAAGGGATAGGCTCTCTACGAATGCAGGTAAGCAATCTTCCGAAAACTCTGGACTCAATCCAAATAATGGACCCGCTTCTCCGATTCCCACCCGATTACCATCCGAGACTTCCACATAATAAGATTTCTTTTTCGTTAAGACGCCCCGCGAGGTGCCTGCTTCGAAGTGAAATAGTAGTTCGTGGGGAAGAAATCGGAGACTGATTTTAGACATGATGCAATTTATTATTTTCTAATCGATTTTGTGCCCTCCCGTATTATTTTTAGCTTTAAGGTTATAAAATGAAGCAGTTAATCACCTTTCTTCCTTCCTTGCTTTTCGGTTTAATTACCTATGTTCGAAATAAACTCTTCGACTGGGGAATTCTGCCTTCAACCTCGTTTGATAAACCTCGGGTGATTGTAGTAGGAAATCTGTCGGTGGGTGGTACGGGAAAGAGTCCTTTGGTGACTTATTTAGTCCAAAACTGGCGAGGGAATGACCGATTAGGGATCTTGAGCCGTGGTTATGGGCGTAAAACAAAAGGATATGTGGAGGTGAAAGTAGATTCGACGGCGGAGGAGGTGGGAGATGAACCTTTGGCCTATAAAATGGTATTTCCAGAGCATCCGGTAGCTGTTTGTGAAAAACGAACAGAGGGAGTGCAACAAATGCCTGAGGTGGATGTGTTGTTATTGGATGATGCCTTTCAACACCGTTCCATTAAAGGATCCGTTAATTTAGTATGTTCGACCTTTTCTCAGCCTTTTTATTCAGATGCTTTACTTCCTCAAGGGCGTTTACGAGAGTCTGCTAAAGGAATTAAACGGGCTGACGCCGTTATCGTGACACGTTGTCCGGGTATACTTACTAAGGAACAGAAATCTAATTTTGCACAAGGAGTTTTGCGAAATACAAAACAGGAAAAGCCTATTTTTTATACGGGTGTGCGTTATGGGAAACCGCAAGGTCCACGAGAACATTTACCTAGTAAATGGTCATTATTTGCTGGAATAGCTGATCCTACACCCTTTTTTGACTATGCGATGAGCTTAGGTCAGGTTCAAGATCAAGTGAGCTATGGGGATCATCACCGATTTACGGAAATTGAGTTGTTCGAATTAGAACAGCAGGCCAAAATGATGTCAGGCGATGAAGGGTATTTAACTACCTACAAGGATTATGTACGTCTACTGACTCAAATGAAGGGTTTACCTAATCTAGCGAATCATTTATACTATTTACCGATGGAAATGTATTTCATCGATCAAGAAGAGCAGTTTTGGGACTGGTTGGGAAAAAACTAAATTGCAGCGTGAAATATACACTAGTATTTTTATTGTTTTTAGGTAGTTTATCGCCGCTGTTTGCGCAGAGGCAGAGGGTAGGACAGGTTCCCACGGAAGAAAGGAATGGTTTTCCCGATCCAATGGTACCTAGAGATCCTAATACAGCAAAATCTAAAGACGCTGGTAATAAATCTGGGCGTGCAGCTTTAGATGATTCTACTAAAATGGTTTATGGACCTCAAACCATGTCTTATTTTGTGGAGGATGATGTGTTAAACGGTCGAGGAACAAAAAATTCGGTAGATACGAGTTTATACTTGTTTCACCGCTATTTATTTCAAGAACGATCGAGTTTTTTAACGGCTAATTTGGGTAATGAAGGTACAGCAGTGAGAAACCTTTTTTTGAAGAAACCTGATCTAATAGGTGCTCAAATGGGATACAATGCCTACCTGCCTTACGCATTTGCAGCAGATGAGGTTAAATATTACCAGACTAAATCCCCTTATTCCGATGTGGAATATTATTTAGGCGCAGGTGGTCAAACTCGCTTGAATTTTACTTTTGCCCGTAATGTAGATTCACTTTGGAATATTGGTTTTGAGATTCAGAGGTTGGTTTCAGATAAGTTTTTAACTGATTCGAAGTACAAAACAGGAAATCAAACCTTGACTGAACAATGGGGCGTGTTATTGCAAACTAATTTCAGGACGCGCAATAATCGGTATCGACTTTTATCCCATTTGAATTATTTTGATTTGGGTATTCAGGATCAAGGTGGGATACAATTGTTGAATGGCTTAGATGCTACCGCCGCCTTAAAATATGTAGATAATGGAGCGCTTTTTACTAATTCTGGCGTCCAATCAAATGATTCTTTTATCAAGTTTCATTTCTATCATGAGTTTATCGGATTCAAAGGATTGCAATTTTTTCAGCGAATTGATGTGGAGAATCGGATGGCTAAATTTAGAGATCTTGATTTCACCGCTAATTTAGCGAGCGCCTTTTATTCCAAAAATTTTGATTCGCAGCAGGATTCACTTTACAATGAAAATCAATGGCAATCTTACGCACATCAGACTGGCATAAAAGGTGTTTTTAGAGGATTTAACTACCGCACTTATTTTAAGCAACGTTATTGGGATGTGAATAACCCGATGGCTAGATTAAATCGCAATTTATTAGAGAATTATGTAGGATTGTTTTTGCAGCAAAAAATCAATGATAAAATAGATTTTACCGCTGAAGGCGAGTACTTATTGGGTTCAGATTATCGCTTACAAGCCACCTTTGTTTCTCCTTTCTTTCAAGTGAAAGCTAGTCGGTTGTCTGTTAGTCCTACGGTCGCCCAAAATTGGAGTTATAATGCCTCTTTCCGTTGGGATCAATCCCTCGAAAACGTCCTTTTTGATGAGTTAACAGGTACGCTTGATTTACACTCGAAAGGTGTTTATTTCCGCCCAACGGCCACTATTCAGCGAATTGCAAACTATGCTTATTTTGACACCTTGGCAAATGCGAAGCAATCTGCGGATGCGATTGGTGTATTTCGCACGGGTTTTAGTGCCGGAGGGAAGCATGGTAAATTTGAATGGACATCCATGATCTTTGCTAATACAAAGACAGGCCCCGATGTGATTAGGATGCCTAGCTTCGTGGCAAATGCCTCTTTTGCTTTAAATGTACAATACAAGAAATTATTGTATATGCAGTTTGGCGTGGACGTGCAGCATCAATCTGCCTATTTTGCAGATGCCTACATGCCTGCCATGCAACAATATCATTTGCAAGATCGCTATGAAATCCCTACCTACCTACAAGTGGATCCCTATGTAAGCTTGCGCATTAATCGAGTTAGACTCTTCTTTAAAATGCAGAATGTGACACAAGGATTGCTCAATAATAATTATTACACGGCTTATTTACATCCAGCGATGGCGCAATCCTTTGGTTATGGCGTTCGCTGGTTATTATTTGATTAAAACACATTAAACCTATAAATATGAAATCAATTTCTCGCCGAAATTGGGTGAAAGGAATGGCGCTGGCCACTTTAGGCAGCGTTATTTTTACAGACCTCAAGGCAGCAAATGCACCAGCTATTCAGTGGAGCGCAGATCAAGATGCCTTATTAAATCAATGGATGGGAGTGATTATCCCTGAATCCAGCATTCCAGGGGCTGTATCCTTAGGAGTTCCTGCCTTTGTGAAGACGATGCTTCGTGATTGTTATGAACCTTCGACATCTGCAACGTTAACGAAGGCTTTAGCCGCTTTGCCTGATATTGAGAAGGTGTCAGAATCAGAAAAAGAACAATTATTTTTCCAAATTGAAAAAGGTAAAATGGGTTCAGATGCACAGAAAGCGATGGCTACCTTAAAAGGATTGACTATCCGGGGTTATATGACCACCGAATATGTGATGGTGAACCACCAAAATTATGTGATGGCTCCTGGATTTTTCAATGGCTGTGAACCTATTAAAAAATAAATCGACGTATGAATATTTTAACTAACGCAGAAAAACGTACGTATGGAGCGATTGTGATCGGTTCAGGAATGGCGGGCGGCTGGGCTGCTAAAGAATTTTGTGATAAAGGAATTAAGACTTTGGTGCTGGAAAGAGGGCGCCTAGTGACGCATAATGTAGATTATCCGACTACGCTAACGAGTCCATGGGAATTCGAACACCGCGGACAGTTAACGAAGGAGGAAATAGCTGAAAATCCCATTATTTCGAAATGTTATGCCTTTAAGGAAGATGCAAAGCATTTTTTTGTCAAAGATAAGGAGCATCCCTATATTCAGGATAAGCCATTTGATTGGATTAGAGGATACCAAACGGGCGGCAAGTCACTCATGTGGGCTCGCCAAACCCAGCGTTGGTCTCAACTCGATTTTGATGGACCAGCGCGCGATGGTTTTGCGGTGCCTTGGCCTATTACTTATAAGGAAATTGATCCTTGGTATTCATATGTGGAGCACTTTGCCGGAATTTCTGGAAATAAGGATGGTTTAGATTCCTTGCCAGATGGTGATTTCTTGCCACCGATGGAGTTGACTTGCGTGGAGAAGCATTTCCAAAAGGAGATGAAGCGTTTGTATTCGGATCGCCATGTGATCATAGGTCGTTGTGCACACTTAACGGAACCTCGCGATATTCATATTCAACAGGGACGTGGAACCTGTATGGGTCGTAATTTATGCCAAAGAGGTTGTCCTTACGGCGGTTATTTCTCTGCTAACTCCTCTACTTTACCTTGGGCTGCGAAGACAGGTAATATGACACTCAGAACTGATTCTGTGGTTCATTCGATCATTTATGATGAAAAGAAGCAAAAAGCAGTAGGCGTACGTGTCGTAGACGCACACACAAAAGAGATGGTGGAATATTACGCAAAGGTCATTTTTGTGACGGCAGCGGCGATTAATACGAATTTGATTCTATTAAACTCGAAGTCTTCTCGTTTCCCGAATGGTTTAGGAAATGATAGTGGATTATTAGGAACGCACGTTGCTTTCCATAATTACCGTGCTTCGCTATCTGCGGAATACGAAGGATTTTTAGATTATAAAACGGCTGGCGGTCGACCTAACTCAGGTTATATCCCGCGTTTTAGAAATCTGTATAAGCAAGAGACGAACTTCCTACGTGGTTATGCCGCGGGAATGAGCGGTGGAAGAGGAACACATGCAGACCAAAGTTCGGTAGGTGAAAGCTTGAAGAATTCGTTGTTAAATCCGAAATGGTCGAACTGGTACGCTGGGTCGCACATGATGGGGGAGACGATTCCGAAGGAAAGTAATAAAGTGACTTTGGACGCTACAAAAAAGGATGACTGGGGAATGCCATTATTACACATGGATGTGAGCTATGATAATAACGATGATTTGATGGTCAAAGACTTTATCGATCAATTCACTGAAATGTATGAAAAAGCTGGCTTCAAGAACATTAAGACGCGCGATACGCATGCTCCAGCTGGATTAGATATCCACGAGATGGGCGGAGTGAGAATGGGTTCAGATCCGAAGACCTCTCTTTTAAATAAGTGGAATCAAATGCACCACGTAAAGAACGTTTTCGTGACGGACGGGGCTTGCATGACTTCTACTTCTACTCAGAATCCATCGTTAACCTATATGGCCTTCACGGCGCGTGCGGTTGATTTTGCAGTGAAAGAAATGAAGAAAGGAAATCTATAATGCAAACATTTTT
>JBIILT010000089.1:0-6149 GCA_044338355.1 Aquirufa sp. | reverse complement strand
AAACCAGGTGCAACGATGGCGGCTGTGGATCAATTAGACATTAAGGTCAAAGGAAAACAAGCGCATGGCGCAAGTCCTTGGACTGGAATTGACCCGATTGTGATTTCATCTCAAATTGTGATGGGGCTACAGACAATCGTGTCGCGTTCGGTTAATATTACAGAAGATCCTGCGATTGTTACCGTGGGTGCGATTCACAGTGGTATTCGCCAAAATATCATTCCGGAATCTTCTCATATGATTGGAACCATTCGGACTTTTGGCACAGCACAACGTGAATTAGTACACAAGCGCATCAAAGACATCGCAACGAATATTGCTGAAAGTGGTGGTGGAAAAGCGGATGTGACGATTGGAACAGGATATCCTATGACTTATAATGATCCGCAATTGGTGGAGAAAATGTTGCCTACTTTGCAAGGTGTGAATGGTAAAGATCGGGTTAGAACAGTTCCAGCGCACACAGGTGCGGAGGATTTCTCTTTCTTCCAACAAAAAGTTCCTGGGTTCTTCTTCTTTTTAGGGGCAAGACCTGATAATAAAAAGGCGAACGAAGTGGCAGGTCACCACACACCAGACTTTTACTTAGATGAGAGTCAATTCCAAGTGGGAGTGAAAGCTCTGGGTAGCTTAGTTGTGGACTACATGGACATGGCGCAACCGAAGAAAAAGAAATAGATTTTAAGAGACGCGATTTTCGCGTCTCTTTTTTTATGTTAGTTTCAAACTCCGGTAGAAAATTTTTGATAAATAATTTGACCTATCCTAGGTAGACTGGGGCCATTGAGCCCTTTTAACATTGTAATTATAATTAAATTAATTTAACATGTACAAACACGTATCGTATCTCTGGGATGACGCAAAAGCAGCGGCGCTTGCCGGAAATGAAGTCGATCTATTCATCTACCGTTCTAATATTCTAGGAGCGGATTTACGCATTACCAATTATGGCGGGGGAAATACCTCGGTAAAAATACAGGACAAGGATCCTTTAACGGGATCTGAGACGGAAGTAATGTGGATTAAAGGATCGGGTGGAGATATCGGAACCTTGAAAAAATCAGGTTGCGCAGCATTGTATATGGATCGTTTGCTTTCGTTGACTTCTGTGTACCGTGGTTTGGAACACGAAGATGAGATGGTTGAATTGTTTAATCATTGCATATTTGATTTATCGTCCAAAGCTCCATCCATCGATACGCCTTTGCATGGATTTTTGCCATTTAAACACATAGATCACTTACATCCGGACGCGGCGATTGCGATTGCGGCTTCGAAAGATGGTGAGCAAATTACGAAAGACTTATTCGGTGGCCAGATCGGTTGGGTAGGCTGGCAACGTCCTGGTTTCGATTTAGGCTTGCAATTAAAAACTTGTCTAGAGGAGGCAGCTTCCCGCGGTGTTGAATTGCGTGGAATCATGTTAGGCTCCCATGGATTATTTACCTGGGGCGATACGTCCTATGCATGTTATCTGAATACCTTAGAGGTGATTGAGAAATGTGCCGAATACATTGAATCGAAAACGGCGAACGTTTTTGGAGGAGCTCGCATGTCATCCTTTTCTCCAGAGGAGCGCATGGCTAAGGCAGCTTCCCTGGCACCCGTTTTACGTGGTTTCTGTTCTTCACATGTTCAAATGGTAGGTCATTTCTCGGATGACGAACGCGTGTTACAATTCATCAATTCGAATGATTTAGATCGTTTAGCTCCTTTAGGAACCTCTTGCCCGGATCACTTCTTGCGGACAAAAATTTCGCCATTGGTGTTGGGGTCAGATGTTTCTATAGAGGCCTTGACGCCTTTGTTTGCTGAATACCGTCAGATGTATGCGTCTTATTATGATAGCTGCAAGCATGCGAATTCACCAGCGATGCGAGATCCGAATCCGGTAGTGATTTTATACCCGGGTGTGGGGATGTTTACGTTTGCCAAAGACAAGCAAACAGCTCGCGTGGCCGCTGAGTTTTATACCAATGCCATTAATGTGATGCGTGGCGCAGAGGCGATTTCTTCATACACTTCTTTACCTCGTCAGGAGGCATTTAATATCGAATATTGGTTATTAGAAGAAGCAAAACTTCAACGTATGCCGAAGCCAAAAGCTTTATCAGGTCGGGTGGCGTTTGTCACAGGATCCGGAGGTGGAATCGGAAAGGCCATCGCGAAAAAGATGGCTCAAGAGGGTGCTTGTGTGATTTTGAATGACGTGAATGCGGAACGATTAGCAGAGGCTAAAGCCGAGTTTATCGGTTTATTCGGTAAGGATATTGTGTCCACTGTAATCGCAGATGTGACCAATCAAGAATCGATTGAGGCAGCGATGAAGCAAGCTGCATTGGATTTTGGTGGAGTAGATATCATCGTTAATAATGCGGGTATTTCAATCTCAAAAGGAATCTTAGAGCACACCCAGGCTGATTGGGATAAATTATATGATATATTAGTGAAGGGTCAATACTTGGTTTCACAGGCGGCGATTGCCGTGATGCGCAAGCAAGGTTTGGGCGGAGACATTGTGAACATCGTATCAAAAAATGCTTTTGTGGCTGGACCCAATAATGTGGGTTACGGAAGTGCAAAAGCAGCGCAGGCGCACATGACCCGTTTACTAGCAGCTGAATTAGGACCTGATCACATTCGTGTCAATACGGTGAACCCAGATGCCGTAATCACTGATTCTAATATTTGGGCAGGTGGCTGGGCCGAAGGTCGCGCCAAAGCGTATGGCATTACCGTCGCTGAACTGCCAGCTTATTACGCGAAACGTACGCTGTTAAATGAATCAATCTTGCCGGATGATATCGCCAATGCCTGTTTTGCGTTTGTAGGGGGCTTATTGAATAAGTCAACAGGAAATGCGTTGAACGTAGATGGTGGTGTAGCAGCGGGATTTTTAAGATAAAAGGATGAATATTTCGAATCATAATGATGCTTTGTTAGCAGGGCACAATCGCCGCCTAGATTTCTTGAAATCCGAGGTTAATTTGCCTTCAGGCATTTTACAGAAAATAAAAGATTTCCAAATAGCCATTCCTTCCTGGGCCCTAGGCACGGGAGGAACTCGTTTCGGTCGGTTCTCCGGCGGAGGTGAACCCCGTAATTTAGAAGAAAAAATTGCCGATGTCGGTTTATTGCATGCCTTGAATCAGTCATCGGGGGCTATTTCGTTACATATTCCATGGGATATCCCAACGGACCCTGCGGCAATACGCTCGCTAGCAGCCCAACATGGTTTGGCGTTCGACGCGGTGAATTCAAATACCTTTCAAGACCAGGCAAATCAAGCTAATTCGTATAAGTTCGGTTCTTTGCAACATGTTTCTGCGGCGACTCGGAAGCAGGCGATCGATCACAATATGGAGGTGATTAAGCACGGAGTCTCTCTTGGATCTAAGGCATTAACCGTTTGGTTATCAGATGGTTCTTGCTTTCCGGGTCAGTTGAATTTCCGCCACGCTTATGAGCGCACCGTGGATAGTTTGCGTGAGATTTATGCGGCACTTCCTTCGGATTGGGCCTTGTATTTAGAGTACAAAGCCTACGAACCTAACTTCTATTCGACGACCGTGGGTGATTGGGGTGCGTCTTATTCGATGGTGAATAAATTAGGGCCACAAGCGAAGACTTTGGTGGATTTAGGACATCATTTACCGAATGCGAACATCGAGCAAATCGTTTCGATTCTTTTGATGGAGGGTAAATTAGGTGGTTTCCACTTTAACGATTCGAAATACGGTGATGATGATTTGACGGCAGGCTCGATCAAACCTTACCAGTTGTTTTTGATCTTCAACGAATTAGTGGATGGAATGGACGCAAAAGGTATGAATCATGCCAAAGATTTAGGTTGGATGATCGACGCTTCGCATAACGTAAAAGATCCATTAGAAGATTTATTGCAATCCGTGGAGGCGATTCAAATTGCCTATGCGCAAGCATTACTAGTGGATCGTGCAGCCTTGGAAGCAGCCCGTGAAGTGAATGATGTAGTGCGTTGCCAAGAGATTTTGCAAGCGGTATTCCGCACCGATGTGCGCGCGTTAGTGGCACAAGCACGTTTGGAATTAGGCGGTGCGTTGGATCCAATTGCTTTGTTCCGTCAGGAAAAAATGCGCGATCAATTAATCAAGGCGCGTGGTGCGAAAACGGTAGCGACAGGATTGTAATTATGAGCGTTAAAACACCTGTCATCGCGGTATTTGACATTGGGAAGACCAATAAAAAGGTTTTTCTCTGGTCGACTGCGTTTGAGGTAGTTTTCGAAAAGCAGCAGACTTTCGATGAGATTATAGATGAAGATGGATTTGCTTGCGAGGATTTAGCTGCTTTGCAGCAATGGATTGTATCCACTTTCACTGAGCTCTGCCAAATGCCCGAATTTGAACTTATCGGTTTAAATTTCTCGGCTTATGGAGCCTCTTTTGTCTATGTCGATCGCATGGGTGAACCAGTGGCTCCTTTATATAATTATTTAAAGCCTGTTTCTAGGGATTTTTCCTACGCAGATTTCGGAGGGGAGGCAGAATTTGCCCGTAAAACCGCATCCCCTATTTTAGGTAATCTAAATTCGGGATTGCAAGTTTATGCTGCTTCATTCCAGGCTTTCTGGCCGGAGGTTTTTAAAGCTTTGCATTTTCCTAATTACCTCGCTTCTCTGTTTACAGGTAAGTTATTATCTGAGATTACTTCCATTGGTTGTCATACGGCATTATGGGATTTCGATAAGGGTCAATACCATGCTTGGGTCTCAGTTATAGAAGATAAATTAGCTCCGTTATCCAGCGCGGCTAGCCTAGAAATCGATGGGATTCGTTACGGTCTCGGATTGCATGATTCATCGGCGGCATTAGTCCCTTATTTGCGCAGCATGTCAGCCGATTTTGTGCTTTTATCCACTGGAACTTGGTGCATTGCAATGCATCCTTTCAACGGATCGCCCTTAACGTCGGATGAATTAGCGAATGATGTTTTGTGTTATTTGCAGCCCAATGGAAAGCCTGTAAAGGCCTCTCGCTTATTTGGAGGGCATTTTCACGAGGAGCAGGTAGTGAGGATGGAAAAGCATTTTGGAGGTTCGTTCAAGGATTGTCGGTTTATCGATTCCGTTTTTGAATTAAATCCTAGAACATCGTCCGTTTTCGAATGTGCATTCGCCTCACGGGATTTGAACGATTTTCCAGATTTAGCTTCGGCGTATGATCAATTCATGGTAGATTTGGTAGGCCAACAAATCTTTAGTTTGAACTTGTTGCTGAAAGATGCGCCAGTCAAACAATTGCTAGTGGATGGAGGTTTTAGTAAAAATGAATGGTACATGCGCTTATTAGCACGAGCCTTTCCAGAACTTGAAGTTTATGCCGCTGAAGTTCCACAAGCAAGTGCTTTAGGTGCGGCTCTACTGGTTTATGAGGGAGAAACCCCCAAGAATTTAATTCAATTGAAACGATATTAGGATGCGCGTTGCCCTGTTTGTTCCCTGTTACATTGACCAATTCTATCCGCAAGTAGCGGTGGCGAGTTTGGAATTGCTGGAAAAGCTGGGCTGCGAGGTGGTTGTTCCTGCAGACCAAACCTGTTGCGGCCAACCCATGGCCAATTCGGGTTTTGCCTCATCCACTTCAGGTTGCGACGCAAATTTTAGCCATAATTTTGATGGTTTTGATTACATCGTGGGACCTTCAGGGTCTTGTGTATTGCATTTGAAGGAGCATCATCCTTCTGAGAAAATCAGGAATTCTGTTTACGAGATTTGTGAATTTTTGACGGATATACTTCATATAAAAGCCTTATCAGCAAATTTCCCTCATCGAGTGGGATTGCATCAAAGTTGCCATGGGCAGCGCGGCTTACATTTAAGTTCAATGTCGGAGCGCAATGAAAAACCTTTTTCGAAATTACAAGATTTACTATCCATGGTGAAGGGTCTTACAGTCGTAATGCCAGAGAGGGAAGACGAGTGCTGTGGATTCGGAGGAACCTTTTGTGTTTCAGAAGAGGCCGTTTCGGTGAAAATGGGTCAGGATCGCATCAAAGAACATGATGCGAATGAGGTGGAATTTATTACAGGCGCGGATACCTCGTGCTTGATGCACCTAGAAGGAATCCTGCGACGTCAGGGATCAAAAGTTCAGGTTAAACATATTGTT
>JBIILT010000088.1:0-6279 GCA_044338355.1 Aquirufa sp. | reverse complement strand
TTCGATGACCGGATCGATCCAGTAGGTGCTTGCGTAGGTATGAAAGGTTCTCGTATTCACGGTATCGTTCGTGAATTACAAAACGAAAATATTGACGTGATTAACTTCACAGATAATTTAGAGTTATTGGTTGCGCGTACGTTAAGCCCAGCGAAGTTGAATTCAATGGCTATTGACAAAGAGCGTCGCCGTATTTCGGTTTATTTAAATTCAGATCAGGTTTCTATGGCGATTGGTCGTGGAGGTCAAAACATTAAATTAGCTGGTAAGTTAGTAGGTTACGAGATCGATGTATTCCGTGATGTACCTAAAGATGAGCTAGATGATGAGGATGTAGAATTGACAGAATTCTCTAACGAGATTGAAGCTTGGATTTTAGCTGAGCTTCACAAAATCGGTTTAGATACAGCTAAGCAAGTTTTGGCCTTGTCTAAAGAAGAGTTAGAACGCAGAACAGAATTAGAAGAGGGTACAATTGATGAGATTTTAGCAGTTTTACGTTCTGAGTTTGAGTAATTTATATTAAGAAATAGAATTTAGTTTTTGGTAAATTTTTATGGCAGAAGAAAAAACAATGCGGTTGAGCCTTGTAGCAAAGCAGATAAACGTGGGAACGTCGACGATCCTACAGTTTCTCTCTGCGCAAGGTCACAAAATTGACAATAACCCCAACGCCAAACTAAACTTTGAGCAGTTGACTTTATTGGCGAAGGAATATGGTGCAAATCATATTTTGGAATCCACTATTGAGGCTCCTAAGCCAGCGCCAGCGCCAGCACCGGTAGCTGTTGCTCCAGCACCTGCGCCAGCTCCTGCACCAGAGCCAGTGGCTGAAAAGCCAGCTCCAGTGGCAGAGGCTCCTGAAGCACCAGCTCCAGCAGCAGAGGCTCCTGCAGAAGATAAAGCGGTGGGATTGAAGGTTTTGGGAAAAATCGAATTGGATAAAAAAGGCAATCCTGTTGCTCCTAAGGCAGTAAAGGCGCCAGAACCTACCCCAGCTCCAGCACCTAAGCCTGAGCCAGTAGCTGAAAAGCCTGCACCTGCACCTAAACCAGTTGAACCAGCTCCAGTGGCTGAAGAGGTGGTGGAAGATATCGAGTTAATCGAAGCACGTGGAGAAACCCTGAAAGGATTAACCGTTCTAGGTAAAATTGAATTGCCTGCAGCAGGTGATCGTGGCGGAAATAATGCCAAACACAAGCGCAAGCGTATCATCAAGGAAGAGAAAAAACCAGCTCCATCCATTCCGGGAACAGGAGCCAAACCTGGTGATAAGAAAGATTTCAATAAGAAACCAGCTCCGGGTGCTAAGCCAGCACCGAAAGGAGAATTGTCAGATAAAGACATCCAAGAGCAAATCAAAGCCACCATGGCTCGCTTGCAAGGTGCGACTAATAAGCAAAGTTTCGGAGCTGATAAGCGTCGGGAGAAGCGTAAAGGTCGTGCGGAGGCAGAAGAGGCTCGTATGATGGCGGAAGATGAGGAGGCAAAGGTATTAAAGGTGACTGAATTTATTTCGGCATCGGATTTAGCGTCATTAATGGATGTATCCGTGAACGAGGTTATCTCGGCTTGTATGAGCTTGGGTATGTTTGTTTCGATTAACCAACGTTTGGACGCTGAAGCTATTACAGTTATTGCGGATGAGTTTGGTTTCGAGGTAAGCTTCGTTTCAGCTGAAGAGGAAATCGACGTTGCTGATGTAGAAGTGGAGGATTCTCCAGAGGATTTATTGCCTCGTGCGCCCATCGTTACGATTATGGGTCACGTCGATCATGGTAAAACGTCCTTACTAGATTATATTCGTCGTGCCAAAGTAGCAGCAGGTGAAGCGGGTGGCATCACCCAGCACATCGGCGCCTACTCTGTAGAGACCAAATCAGGCAAGAAAGTTACTTTCTTAGATACGCCAGGTCACGAAGCCTTTACAGCCATGCGTGCTCGTGGTGCAAAAGTAACCGATATTGTTATCATCGTTATTGCTGCGGACGACTCTGTCATGCCTCAAACGAAGGAAGCCATCAACCACTCGATGGTCGCTGGTGTACCCATCATATTCGCATTCTCCAAGGTTGATAAAGATGGAGCCAATGCGGACAAAGTACGTGAGGAATTAGCTGCAATGAACATGTTAGTAGAGGATTGGGGTGGTAAATACCAATGCCAAGAAATCTCCTCTAAGTCTGGTTTAGGTATCGATGACTTATTAGAAAAAGTGTTATTAGAAGCTGAGATGCTTGAGTTAACGGCTAATCCGAACAAGAAAGCCGTAGGTTCAGTGATTGAAGCCGAATTAGATAAAGGACGTGGTTATGTAACTACCTTGTTAGTTCAGGCAGGTACATTAAACGTAGGGGACATGATGTTAGCGGGTGACAATTACGGTCGTGTGAAAGCGATGTTTGACCACTATGGTAACAAAATCAAAAAAGCAGGGCCTTCTACACCAGTTCAAGTTTTAGGCTTAAACGGAGCGCCGCAAGCAGGAGATAAATTACTTTGCTTAGAAAACGAGCGCGAGGCACGTGAGATTGCGAACAAGCGTGAGCAAATTCTACGTGAGCAAACGTTGCGTACACGTAAGCACATTACATTAGAGGAGATCGGTCGTCGTAAGGCTATTGGGACTTTCCGTGAGTTGAACGTGATCGTGAAGGGTGACGTGGATGGTTCAGTGGAGGCTCTTTCTGATTCCTTGATGAAGTTATCGACCGAAGAGGTTCAAGTACGTATCATTCACAGAGGTGTAGGTCAGGTTTCTGAATCCGATGTGGCATTAGCCTCTACTTCAGATGCAGTTATCATCGCTTTCCAAGTTCGTCCTTCTCAAAACGCTCGCCGTTTAGCAGAAACAGAACAAATCGAAATCCGTAACTATTCAATCATCTACCAGGCGATCGATGAAATTAAGGCAGCGATGGAAGGTCTATTAGCTCCTTCATTCGAAGAAGTAATTACTTCGAACATTGAAATCCGTGACGTGTTTAAGATTACCAAAATCGGTACAGTCGCTGGATGTTACGTATTAGATGGTACGGTTAAACGTGCACACAAGATTCGTGTCATTCGTGATTTCGTTGTCGTACATGATGGGGAGATTTCAGCCTTGAAACGTTTCAAAGATGATGTAGCGGAGGTTAAATTCGGTTACGAGTGCGGTCTATCTGTCAAAAACTTTAACGATTTAGAAGTGGGCGATATGCTAGAGTGTTACGAAATGAAAGAAGTGAAGAGAACCCTGAAATAAGCTTTCAAATCAGAAAATGGCCTTCGGCATATTTTCTATGATTTGAAACCTCATTTCAGTTTCTAACTGAAAAATATCAAAAAAGGGAGCTATGGCTCCCTTTTTTGTGTAAACATCAGTAAACATTTCTGAATGCATCCCCGCAGGGGATTCCAACTTTATGCTTTATGCTTTATGCTTTACTCTATACTCTATACTCTATACTCTATACTCTCTTATCTCCTCTCTTACTAAACCTTACCCCAGGAGCTCACGTAAATTCACCGTCTTAAAGAATACGTAAATCAGTGACAAGAAGATTCCCACAAACATAAAACCAATGGTGATCAAGCTTCGCTTAGGTCCATCTTTTTTTACGGCTACTTGAGCAGGTTCTAAGACTTTAAATACAGGAGTTTCACGGTGTAATTTTACTTTTGCTTCCTCGTACTGACCGCTAATTGTTGTATACAAGTTGTAAGCCATGTCTACTTCGTATTGTAATTTTTTCTCTCGGTCTTTAGCTACGTTCAAAAACAAGTTCATGTTTTGGTCACGGTAGGCACTTAGTGTAAAAAGGGCCTGATCGTATCTTGACCTTGATTCATTCAATCGTTGTTCTAGAAAGGCTAGTTCTTTTCTCGCTTTTTGAGTACGGTAATCCGTTACATATTTAGTTAAATAGTGTTGGATTAAACTAGTGATGTTAGCTGCTGCTACCGGATTGGTTAATTTAGTTGTTAGGGAAATGACTCCAGACTTCTTATCAATTTCTAAAACGATAGAGGCGCGTAGTTTTTTGATAGCAGCTTGTTCTTTCTTGTTTAGTTTGATTAAATCAGCTGATAAAGCGCTTTGTGGTACTTTTTCAAATTTGGCATCTGAATCCTCCTCCTCTTCATTATCTCCACCAATATCAATGGGTGCGGAATCTTGCTTTTCAGATAAGAAATCTAAAACTGTTTGCCATTTTTTGTGCTTGGTACTGTAAATTTTAGCTTTTAATACTTCTTGCAAAAGTGGTGCACTTTGAACAATATTTGGGTATAAATCCGGTCGAATAGCTTCTGATCCAGCGGTCCCACCACCAATATCAACGCCCGCTAAACCGGCTAATGATTTCAAGCCACCTAAGCCACCTGAGCCCCCCGATTTAGAGTCTAATTCTGGCAAAAGCTTCGCATTAGAACTATATTCATTCGGCTGGGTTAAAGAATAGATTGCCCCTAAGGCCGCAAATAAGACGGCACATGTTCCAATTAATAATTTATAAGACTTAAGGGTTCTGAAGATTTCGCCAAAATTGATGGAAATTTCTCCGCTATCCTCTGCTTTATTCGCTATATGTTGTTCGCTAGTAGACATGGAGATTATTTAGCCAAATTGTTAATAAGTGTTGTAAGCGTTAAAGCAACCGAAACAAGAGCTGATGATAAGCCAACAGCCTCAGCAGTGCTCATTCCTTTTTTCATATTAGTAGGGAATTCTGGCACTACAATTTCTGAACCTGGGTAGATTTTTGGATTGATGCGGAAGAAAAAGACTCTTCTGCGTTTCGTCGAAATCCCATTAGGTGCTTTAACATACACATTTTTCTTATCAGCATATTCTGTAAAACCTCCGGCTCCATCTAAATAATCTTGTAAGGTGTTGCCCACTTGGTAAGCAATAGAAATAGGATTTTGAACACCACCTGAAAGTTTAATAGTTTCAAGTAAACGCGGAATTTCTAATCGATCATTTTCCATCAACAATAAATTATTCGTTGATTTTGGATTTTTTAAAACTTCAGATAATTTCACCCCCACGACAGTAGAATCACGGTATAGGATGGCTCCATCCAAGAATCCTTCGGGTTTTAGGCCACCCGCTGCTAAAACAAGGTCTGATATTTTTTGATCATCCGATTTAATGGCATAACGACCTGGATAATTAACCATACCAGCAATAGTAACACCACGTTGCACCTCATAATTGGGCGAACGACGAATTGAAATGATATCGAAAGGTTTTAATTCATATTGGGCACCCTCGTTAGCAATTTGTAGACTTCCATCAATATCGAAGGTTTTTACTTCGATTTTTTGGTTCATATTTTCAGAACTACCATGTGTGATGATACGTCTTGAAAGCTCAATTTTTGCGTAACTGGCAGCCTCTTTAAAACCTTTAGCTAATAGAATGAGGTCTGCGACTTTCATGCCTGCTTTAAACTCGAATGAACCTTGCTTATTTACCTCACCATAGATGCTCACTTTTTGGTATTCTCTTAGTGAATCTAAGGAATAGACGGTGAGTGAGTCTTCACGGTGTAAGGCAATGTCAGCCAGTTCTCCTCTTAATACTTTTCCTAAGTCAAAAGAGATCATTTCCGGGTCATAATTTTCTTTCCTTCTGGAAATAGTTGCTCTATTTAAAAAAGCATTTTCACGAGGGCCCTCCGCACGTTTGATTAATTCTTTTACCGTCGTTAAGCCATTTTCGATGGCGAATACACCGGGTCTAAACACAGCTCCACTCACAGTCACCCGGTTTTCATAGCGTTCGATAATTTTGCCTACTGAAATGGAATCTCCATTCTGTGGTTGAAAAGTAGCTACCTCGTCTTGTGTGATATTTAACAATTTCAGCTCACGGGAGGTATTGCGACGCACATTCAGTGAATAAGTATAAGCCTTGTCTGTGAATCCTCCCGCATAGCGTAGGATGTCTTTCAAGGTTTCACCTTTTACCGCTTCAAATACCATGGGACGTCTAACTTCACCCGCTAATTCTACATGGGAATCAAAATCCCCTACTCGGATGATATCCTGATCTTTTAATTGAATGTTGTCCTTTTGATCAGCCTTCAATAGGAAGTCATATAAATCAAGTGTGCGAATGACTTTGTTATTTCGGATGACACGGATGCTACGATATGAACCATTTTCGTTAGGTCCTCCGGCTAGATACAAGGCATTAAATACCGTGGCTAAAGAGGTAATCGTATAGGATCCTGGATTTTCAACTTCACCCACTAAAGTCACTTTGATGCTTCTTACGTTGCCTAAGGT
>JBIILT010000087.1:0-6371 GCA_044338355.1 Aquirufa sp. | reverse complement strand
CACGTGGTTTACTCTCCAGCTGACATTGGTGATACGATGGTTAAAGCCTTATCAGCTAAATAATTTGAATTAATTTCAAGGAATGATTCCTTTCCTATTTAAATCTGCTCATTTAATTCCCTGGAGGAAAACGATGAGCAGATTTTTTTTATGGGCTTTACTATTGCTTTCGGGTACCAGCCAGGCTGCTTGGAAAAAGGTTTATTCCTTTGAACGCGATTGGTTAGTATACCAGGAGGCTTGGAAAAGTTTCTTGCCTTACGTCTCTTCGAAGCATTATAATTACCATTCAAAGTCCTTGGAATTGCATCCACAGGATTTTCCCAAAGCTTATTTGGCGATTACCCCTAAAGAAAATTACCATCTCTTTTTACAAGGAGCCTTGTTTAAGGACTTGAAGAAAGGGGAGACCTTTCGAATACCGCTGGATAGTTTAAAGCATAAGGTTATTTTAACCGTTTATTCAGAAAATCTGGAAGGCTTACCCGGTGAATTCTCTTTAGAACGTAATGAAAAGGTAGTTGCGGCAGAAAAAGCTGATTTCTTTTCGCTTCAAACAAGGTCAGGAGCTCCCTTCTCAAATTTCTTTTTAGTAAGCATACTTTCTGTAATGGCCTGTTTGGGTCTGTTATTTTCTGCTTACCCGCGTGTATTTACCTCCTTCTATCGCTATGCAGATTGGATCAGGTGGGAGGTGAAGGATGAGGTGTGGATGAGACGCCCATTTGCTTTGCCTAATCTTTTGGTATTATTCACTTTGAGTTTAATCACCGCTTGTTTAGCCTATTTAACGGGTTTTAAAACCGCACTAAAAGATGAGTTTTTCAGCAATGCAGATAATTTTGTAACTGTCTGGCCGAGTGTATTCTTTATTTTCTCTAAACTTGGCCTCTCTTTTTTACTGTTCATTTCTCGTTACTTCGTTTATTATTTATTTACCGATCTATTTAAATTGAAGGGCTTAGCCAATGTTCATTATTTTAAATCTCTTCAAACAAATTTGCAATTTTTCACAGTTCTGTTTGCGATTCTTTGCTTTTATGCGGTTTACGTGGGCCCTGCCACATCGATTGATTTTAATCCCTTTTTATACATCGTAGATTTCTATTTTCTTTTTCGATTTATTTATTTTTTCCAAAGTTTTCAGCGAAGTTTCTCCTTCCCGCGGTTGTTTCTCTTTATCTATCTTCTAATCATCGAAGGTCAGATTATCTTGTTTGGTATCAGGGAATTAATTTTTCCTTCTTACATCTAAACCAAGATAAAATTCTGTAAAAAATTGTCGTATATTTGCACTCTGAATTTTAAAGTGGGTACTTAACCTGCCAAAATTGACCGATTATGAGTAAAACTGCAACTGAAGAAACAAGTCGTTTAAAGAAAGTAAAGAGCATTCTTGTTACTCAATCTGCACCTGCAGATGCGAAATCCCCTTACTTTGAAATAGAAAAAAAGTACAATGTAAAGGTGGATTTTAGACCTTTCATTGAAGTTCAAGGAATTGCTTATAAAGAATTTAGAAAGCAAAAAATTGAAATACTTCAGCATACAGCCATCATATTTACAAGCCGTCATGCGATCGATCATTTCTTCCGTATGTGCAAAGAAGCGAAGCAGGAAGTTCCTACAGATATGAAGTATTTCTGCATTACGGAACAGACAGCGAATTATTTGCAAAAATATATTGTGATTCGTAAGCGTAAGGTATTTACAGGTACGAAGACAGCCTTAGATTTATTGGAAATTATTAAAAAACATAAGGGAGAGAAATTTTTGTTTCCGTGTTCGAATAAGCGCCAAAAAGATCTTCCTGACTATATGGGCACGAACGACTTCCAAATTACGGAAGCGGTTATGTATGAAACCGTTTCAGCCGATCTATCCGATTTAGAGAATGTATTTTATGATGTAATTGCTTTCTTTAGCCCTTCAGGAATTACTTCTTTATTTCAAAATTTTCCGGATTTCAAGCAAAACAATACTCGTTTGGCTGCTTTTGGGCCTACAACAGCCCAAGCTGTCGTAGATGCGGGATTATTGGTAGATATTCAAGCACCTATGCCAAATGCTCCTTCTATGACAGGAGCTCTAGAACATTACATTAAGCAAGTAAATAAATAATAAAAAAGCCTCTTCAATGAGGCTTTTTTATTATTTTAGCCTACCTATTTTCATCCAACGAATGAAGCGCAGCTTGAGTATCCTAATAAAGTCATGCCGTTCCCTCTTATTTGTGGGCACTTTATTTGTTTGTTTTTCTCCCATATTTGGACAGCAAAGTCCACAATTCAGTATTTTCTCCGCTAATTCTACGTTGATAAATCCTGCATTTTCGGGATGGAAATCGGCTAATTACGTGGCAGTGCAATTCCGAGATCAATGGTCTGGTTATACAACTACAAATGATGGTGCAGGGAATTTAGGAACTACTTGGGTATCTAGTTCTTTTGGAGTTACACCCAAGCTAGGAGTGGGGGTTATATTTTATTCTGACAGGACGCCATCTGGAGTATCTCAGCAGTCCTTTAAAGCATTAGGGGCCTATCATTTATCGAAAGATGAAGGCACGTGGTCCTTTGGATTTTCTGCTGGAACTCAAATTAAAACATTCGATGGGCGCTCATTTCGCGTTAGAGATCCCAATGATCCCGTTACCTCTTTATTTTCAGGTTCTGCCGCAAGTCAAGCAATTCTTGATTTTGGTGTAGGGATTCTCTATTCAAAATCGAATTGGCAAGTAGGTATTTCGGTTGATCATATAAATTCACCTAATTTCTCTTTTAAAGGGTATTCTGTTTTAATGCCTTTAGAACAAGTCTATTCTTTAAATGCAAGCGCCGAGATTCCATTGAATGATTACTTTGATGTGTCTCCATATGCCTTATTGAGAGCTTATTCTGGAAATTTAGTTCCAGAAGCAGGTGCTAGAATTTATTATAATAAACTTTTTTATGTTGGAACTGGTTATAGGCATGGAGATGCAGCCATGGGATTATTGGGGGTTTCTATTTTAGAAAACAAATTAGATATTGGTTATTCATTGGATTTAGCAGTATCTAATTCGTTGGCTAAGAGGCCATTATCTCATGAGATTGCAATTAGGTATCAAATACCCGAACGAATTAAGAAAGGTAAAGTGGCCCCTATTCGCACTCCACGTTTTAGGATTTTATAGTTTACGGAAAATTCTGTGGGCTAAGTTTTTTGATTAATACTAATAAATTCATTAAAAACTTTTAAATTTGGGGGATTGTGTGAGTTGAGAATGATGAAGACAATTTTTTTACATTATTTTCGTTCACCTAATTACTATAATAATCGAATATGAATTTTCGAATTTTTGAGATTAAGTTTTTATCGGTAATTCTTTTGTTAGCTGTTCTTTTTACAATACCTAGTTGTTCTAAGAAAGCACCTAGCAATGGTAAATCACTTTCAAGTGAGAAGGGTAAAGAGAAAAAAGGCGGTTTCTTCAGCTTTCTATCTAAAAAAGGCCCTAAAGATGATCCTGGTCTAATGTCTGGTGAGATCATCGCCACGACAAGAAAGGGTTGGAGTCAGCCTACTCCATTTGGTATGGTTTTGGTGCCTGGAGGCAGTTTTATCATGGGTCAAGCGGATGAAGATATTACGTCATCTGTAGCTAATTTTAACCGCAGGGTTACAGTGGTGCCCTTTTTTATGGATGATACCGAAATTACAAATAACGAATACCGTCAATTTACTAATTCACTTTTAAGAGATTCTGTTTCTGTCCTAGGAGAGGAGCGTATCATGTCAGATTACTATCCAGATACGACGGTTTGGAAAAAAGATTTCTCTTATCACAATGGAGACCCTTTAACTGAGAATTATTTCGCTAGTCCAGCCTTTGATATGTATCCTGTCGTAGGTGTAAGCTGGAAAGCTGCTAAGTATTTTGCGCTTTGGCGTACAAAAATCTTAAATGATTATCGTTCAAAAGAAGGTAAATACGCGATGCCTTCTATTCAATTACCTACAGAATCGGAATGGGAGTGGGCTGCAAAAGGAGGAAAGGCTGCTGCAAAATATCCTTGGGGAAATCCTTATTTAACGAACTCTAAAGGCTGTTTATTGGCTAATTTTAAGCCAAGACGTGGTAATTTTGATGCAGACGGCTACGCCTACACTGCACCAGCTAATGCGTATACACCCAATGACTACGGATTGTATAACATGGCGGGTAATGTCGCCGAGTGGGTACAAGATTCGTATGCTGAAAATTCAACGGTAGTAAACTGGGATTCTAACCCCGTTAATTTAGATGCTAAAGAACCACGGAAAGTTGTCAAAGGTGGATCCTGGAAGGATATTGCTTATTATTTAGAGACAGGTTCTCGCGTGCATGAAATTGAAAGTCAAAAAAGATCATATATAGGTTTCCGTTGCTCTATGAGATATCTAGGTAAGGCGCCTACTAAATAATTTAAAAGAAAAACAACTTATCAAATGGAAAAATCGATTAATGTTATTGCCAGTTTTGGTGCAGCAATTGTAATTGTAGGAGCACTTTTTAAAATCTTGCACTGGACTGGTGCAAACGAGATGTTGATGGTAGGTATGTTTACCGAAGCAGCTATCTTTATTTTATTTGGTGTGTTGTATTTAAAGTCCAAAGAGGAAAAACACTACGATTGGGAAAAAGTGTATCCTGAATTAGCTGGTGGTGAGGCTCGTCCTGCTGCTGCGCGTCACACAGGTGATGTTCCAGGTTTAGACCCTGAAGCAGTTGCACATTTAACTAAGAGCTTGAAATCATTGACTGATACGGCTAATAGCTTATCAGATATTTCTAAGGTTACGGGTGCAACTCAAGATTTTGTGAAGTCATTAAACTCTTCAGCTGAATCGTTAGGTGGATTGAATAAATCTGTATCTGATGCATCTCAGTCTTTATCAGCTATTTCAGCTTCCTCTACGGAAGCAGCTAAGTACACGCAAAATTATGCTAAAGCTGGTGCTTCATTAGAGAAATTGAATTTGGTTTACGAGGCTGAAATCCAAGAGGCCAGCAAGCATATGAAAGCAATTAATGGTTTCTACAGCAATGTAAATACGAGTGTAGAGCATATTGCAGCGACTCAGAAAGATGCTGAATTATTTAAGGCTGAATTAGCGAAATTGAATGCTAATATTCAATCCTTGAATCAAGTATATGGTAGTATGTTAACAGCTATGAAAGGCTAATTATGGCAAGTTTAAAGGAAACCCCCCGGCAGAAAATGATCGGGATGATGTATTTGGTATTAACAGCCTTGCTAGCTTTGCAGGTGAGTGATGCCCTATTGCAGAAATTTGCCCTCTTGAATAGTAGTTTAGAAGTGGCGAATGATTCATCCCTGAAAAAAAGTAAAGGTATGGTGCAAGGAATTGAGGAGCGGATCAAAGACCTTCCTAATCCGGCTGCCTATGCTGATGTATTGAGAAAGGCAAATGAAGTTAGAAAAATCACGGATGCTTTAGTAGCCCATATCGAGAATGTAAAAGGTAAGGTACTAGAAGCGGGTGGTGGAATAGATCCTCAAACAGGGAATATCAAAAATCCGAAAGAAGAGGAAAAGATTTACGAAATAATGGTAGGCGGCTCTAAACAAGGAGAGGCTTATAAGTTGATACCACTTTTTGATAAATTTATAAAAGATTTATCTTTAGCGGCGGATCCAGGCACTAAATTCTCCTCATTATCTCCTGATGGAAAAGATGACCCTTTAACAAGTAAAGATCCTAATAATGCGAACAAGGATTTTGCGGAATTAAATTTTCAAACTACTCCAGTAGCTGCTGCCTTGGCAACTTTATCCCAAAAGCAATCGGAGATTCGTCGCTACGAGGCGGAGGTGCTAAATCAATTAGCTGGAAAGGTAGGAGCAAAAGAAATTAAATTTGATAAAGTTTTCGCTCAAGTTTCGGCAAATGCAAATACGGTAGTAGCAGGGATGGAATACCAGGCTGAAGTATTTATTGGAGCTACATCAAGTGGTTTTACGCCTCGCATGAGCATGAATGGCGCTTCTCTACAGGTATTGGAAGGACGAGGTCAGATCAAGTTTAAAACTTCTGGAGGAAATTTTGATGCTAATGGTCTATCTAAGAAAACTTATACAGCTTCTGTTTCTTATATGGGCCCTGATGGACCTAAGACAGAGACAATTACGAAAGAATATTTTGTGCTGAAACCGACTTATAATATTGAATCAGGAACTTTGCCAGCCTTGTATTTAGGTTGTGCGAATCGTTTGAGTGTTGCCAGTGCGGGATTAGGTGCTTTATGGAACCCTAGCTTTACTGCTGATGGTGGTGAAGCAATTGCAGGTGCTAATAAAGGTAAGGTAACAGTAGTGCCTTCTTCG
>JBIILT010000143.1:0-4627 GCA_044338355.1 Aquirufa sp. | reverse complement strand
GTCCTACCTGTTTGTCTGCTTCTGTGAAACGATGGCCCATCATGCCAAGGCCAGCGAATCCTGCAGAGCTTTTTAGGACGTCTCTGCGGCTGAATTTGTTTTCCATAGGGATATTTTAATAGGTTTATTTAAGCAATTCGGTAACGAATTTTTCACTGAGCTCAAAAAGTAAGCCCGGATAAACGCCTAGCAATATACTGATAAATCCTAGACCAAAAAGGCTAAGTATTTCTAATTTATTCAAATCGGGTAAAGACCATTCAGCATTTTTTTGGTAGTGTTTTCCCAAATAGATTTTTTGGAACGTCCATAATAAATAACCAGCACCTAATAATAAGCCCAAAGCTCCGAGTACGGCAATCCCTGGATGCACAAACGGACTGGTGAAGGCGCCCATCAAGCTGAAGAATTCCCCGATAAATCCAGAGAATCCGGGTAGGCCTAAAGAGGCAAAAATCGCGATTCCTGAGATGAATGTGAAGCGAGGCATCAAGGTTACTAAGCCGGAATAGGAATCGATTTCGCGGTTACCGGTGCGGGAATACAAGACGCCTACGATTAAGAATAATAGAGCGGATAAAACCCCGTGGGAGATGGTTTGGAAAATAGCCCCTTGCCATCCCTCTGCCGTAAAGGCTGCGATTCCGAGTAGGACAAAACCCATGTGGGAAACGGAGGAATAGGCAACTAATTTCTTTAAATCGGTCATCGCTAAGGCATTGTAAGCGCCATAAACAATGGATAAGGCTCCTAAGGCTGCTAAAATATTCGCAGCTTCAATAGCTTCTGGCATAAAGAAGGGAATGGGAATTCGCAGCCATCCATAGGCTCCTATTTTCAACAAGACACCCGCTAATAAAACGGAAATAGCTGTAGGTGCCTCCACGTGCGCATCGGGTAACCAGGTGTGCAAAGGAACCATCGGTAATTTGATCGCGAATCCGATGAATAATAGCCAAAATCCCCACTCACGAGCGCTCATTCCAGCTAATTGCCAGCCGGAACTGATGTGAAGAATGCTGGTGATTTGGCAATTTTTAAAATCCGCTAAAGCCTGCATATCGAAGCTGTGCACTAAAGAGGAGGTCGCTAATTCTTGTGAAGAAATCAGTTGCTGAACCGATTTCAATGCCTCTAGATTGAAGTCTTGTTCCGGGCGAATTAATCCATTTAACAAAGCCGTTTCGTAGGGATCTACATAAGCAACGCCCATTCCAAGCATTACGATCAGGATTAAAAGGGATCCTACTAGTGTGTAAAGAAAGAATTTCAAAGAAGCATAGTTTCTGCGTGGTCCACCCCAAATTCCGATTAAGAAATACATAGGGAGTAACATAAATTCGAAGAAGACGTAGAAGAGGAAGAGGTCTTTGGCCATAAAACAACCCATAATCGAGGCATTCAGTAGCAAGACCAAGGCATAGTAGCCGCCTATTTTTTCTTTGATTTCTGTCGAATTCCAAAGCGCCACCCAGGTAATTAATCCCGTTAAAAGAAGTAGGGAAATGCTCAAGCCATCAATACCGATGGTGTATTTCGACATAAATTGCCCCATTGACCCGAGTGAAATCGAGAACCAATGATGCGTTTCGTTAAATTGAAATAAGCCGGATGTTTTATCGAAGGCGGTGTAGATATAGCCCAAAAGCGCTAATTGAAGCGTCGAAAGACCGATAGCTATGCTTCTTGCCTGTTCTTTTAATTGACCTAGTCCAAGCACCAAAGCACCAAGCAAGGGCAATCCAATCAAGAGCGATAATAGGGGTAAATTCGTCATTTAATAAATAGCGCGTAAAGTAAAAATAGGGCAAATGTCACAATAATCATAGTCCAATAGCTTTGGACTTTAGCTGATTGCCAGCGACTTAAAATTTTTCCAGTTCCTGCACTTAGGCTGGAGCTTCCTCCTACTAAAACTCCATCTACCAGGTGACGGTCTACCCAGGCTAGTAGGTGGGCAATGATCACTTGCAAGGCCGCGATTCCGTTCACGAAACGATCAATGAAATGCGTTTCGAAAACAAGTGCAGATCTGCTTTTCCATCGAATGAAGCGAAATAAGGAGGGCCAAAAGCGAGGCAAGAATTGGTAATTCCCCACGGGAATCCAGTTTCTCGAAAAATAAGCCCCGGTAATTCCTAGTACCCAAGTCGCAGCTGTGATGTAAAGCCAGAAGGAGGGAATTTGGTAAATAGTGATGAATGCATTCTCAGGCATTTCAAACGGATGGCGAGAAATCCATATGGATAAACTCGCAATGATTAATAGTCTAATGGGGATGTTTTGGGCAGGGTTTTTCTCCGGCGCACCCTCTTTCGCAGGTCCCAAAAAGATGAGATAAAACTGTCGGCTAATGTAGAAACTGGTCAACACCATTCCGATGCCTAACACACCCAACAGTTCAAAATGTCCGTTTGTATACAAATATCCAGCGATGTTCTCCTTGCTGAAAAAACCGCCTGTGAAGGGTAAACCCAGTAGACTTGCTGAGAAAATAAGGTAAGCAAAAGCTGCCACCGGCGCTTTTTTTCGAAGGCCACCCATGTCGTTGAGGCTTTGGGAATGTACCGTATGAATGACCGCTCCGGCTGCTAAAAATAGGCCGGCTTTGAAAATACCGTGGGTTAATAGATGAAATAAAGAGGCGTCTGACCCCATTCCCATCCACATCAAACCCAGCTGAGAGATGGTGGAATAGGCGAGCGTCTTCTTGATATCGTTTTGGAAAATGGCGAAAATAGCACCCGTTATAAAGGAAATCGAACCGATGATTCCCATAAAAAGATGGGACTCCGGCCCTGTGATGTCGAATACACGAATGCCCACAAAAACACCTGCCGCCACCATGGTGGCTGCGTGGATTAAGGCAGAAGCCGGGGTCGGTCCTTCCATCGCATCAGGTAACCAAGACATGAAGGGGAATTGCGCCGATTTTGCGATACCTCCTGTGATAATAGCTATACCGATTAGCGTAGGTGCTATGCCATTTATTTCTGAAAATTGCCACGTATTGAAATGTAAACCGAGAGCGATTAAACCGAATAAGAGCGCAATATCTCCGAAGCGATTAATCAAAAAGGCTTTTTTAGCGGCCTGCGTCGCAGCCGATTTTTGATGCCAAAAACTAATTAACAAATACGAACACGCCCCTACTAATTCCCAAGCCCCATAGAAAAGGAGGATGGAATCCGCTACCAAAAGCAAGGTCATCGAACCCACGAAAAGGTGCAAATACACATAATATCGACCGATGGAAGGGTCTTCTTTCAGATACTTTTTCGAGAATAGTTGAACGCAAAAAGATACAATCGCCACTAGTCCCATGACCAATTGCGCAGAGGCATTCGCCCAGAAACTGGCATTCATTTCTTTCCCGCCTAGATTAAACCAGGGGTAAGTGATTTTGAAATCCACCGAAGCTTGCGTGCAAAAGTAAATAGCTAAAAGGCTAAATATAGCCGAGAGGGAAATCGAAAAAAGGGGTTTGGGAAATAGAGCCACCAAAAGCGCGGATGCCCAAGGCAACAAGAGTACTCCAAGAAACAGGAGATTTAATCCCATATACTTTATATAGATTTAGGGACAAATATACGGATTATCCACCACTCACAGGTGGAATTAGGGCAATTTCCATCGATTCAGATAGGATAAAATCAGGTTTAGGGAAACGATGTTCTGCCGCAAGTCGCAAAGAGGGTAGATTTTCCAAAGCTGGATGCATCGAACGCAAGGTGTGTAACATTTCCTCCACGGTGACTGAGCCCTCTTTTTCGATCGAAATCGTGGACGATTTTAATAAATCCCGGCAAATACCGAACAGTAAGATGTGGTAGGTTGACATCGTTTTTTGTACCTTTGGAAACTAGTGAACAAATATATTGGATAATCCTCAGCTTTTAGATAATCACGGCCGCGAATTGACGTATTTACGTCTCGCGGTAACGGATCGTTGCAATCTGCGCTGCACCTATTGCATGCCGGCGGAGGGGATTAATTATATGCCGGAACGGGAGTTGTTGAGCTGGGAGGAGATGTTTCGGTTGACCCGCATTTTGCACGAAATGGGGATTAAAAAGGTTCGCATCACGGGTGGAGAACCTTTTGTGCGTAATGGCTTACTCGATTTTTTGACGAAATTAGCTAGTTTACGGGATCTCGAAATTTGCTTGACGACCAATGGCGTTTTTGTAGGGGATTACATCGAATCCTTGCAAAAGCTGGGTGTGCGACACATCAATTTGAGTTTAGACTCGTTAGATCGGGATCGCTTTCAGCAGATAACGCGACGAGATGATTTTGCCAAAGTATACGCAAACCTAATCCGCTTAATCGATGCTGGTTTCCAAGTCAAGATTAATGCCGTTGTGATGCAGGGCAAAAACGAGGAGGATATTATTTCCTTGACGGAATTCGCTCGCGAGCATCCGGTTTCAGTTAGATTCATCGAAGAGATGCCATTCAATGGTTCGGGATTGGTAGAAGAGAAATTGTTTTGGGATCATGTCCGCATTCTAGAGCGCATTCGTTCTCAATTTCCAGACTTAAAAGCGAGACCCTTTCTGTTCGGTGAAACAGCGAATACCTATGAAATCCCTGGATTTAAGGGCAATGTGGGAATCATCGCAGC
>JBIILT010000086.1:0-6381 GCA_044338355.1 Aquirufa sp. | reverse complement strand
TAGGGGCTCAGCTTTTGGGAGCCATGCTAGGCCAGCTTTTAGTTTGGTTGCATTACAAACCCCATTACGATGTAACGGAGGATAAAGGGGCGATTAGAGCTTCATTTTGTACCGATCCAGCTATCAAAAATACTCCTTTCAATTTTATTTCAGAAGCATTTGCTTCAGCACTTGCGGTAGTCGCTTTAGGCACATTTTCTACTATCGAAACTGGTCTAGGACCTTTTATGGTAGGTATTTTAGTCTGGGCTGTCGGCCTTGGCCTAGGTGGTACCACGGGTTATGCGATTAATCCGGCTCGTGATTTAGGACCTAGAATTATGCACGCCATTTTACCCATTCCCAATAAAGGAGATTCTGGCTGGGAATATGCGTGGATTCCGGTGTTAGGACCTGCGGCGGGAGCTGTTTTAGGTGCTTTTATTTTGACCCTCAACTAATACACTTATGTACGTAGGATCGATTGATCAGGGAACCACGAGTTCTCGCTTTATCATATTTAATAAGGCTGGAGAGATAATTTCAGTAGGCCAAAAAGAGCACAAGCAAATCTACCCCCAAGCGGGCTGGGTGGAGCATGACTCGGATGAGATTTGGAAAAATACACAAGAGGTCATCGGTCTTGCGCTAGGTAAAGCAAACCTTTCGGCGAAGGATTTAGCCGCAGTTGGAATCACGAACCAGCGAGAGACAACAGTAGTTTGGAATAAAAAAACGGGCAAGGCGTACTATAATGCGCTTGTTTGGCAAGATACACGGGTAGGATCTGAACTCGCAGAATTAGCCAAAGACGGCGGAATGGATCGTTTCAGAGCTAAAACAGGACTTCCCTTAGCAACCTATTTTAGCGGTTTAAAATTGCGCTGGCTATTAAATAATATCGACGGATTACGCGCCGATGCGGAGAAAGGCGATGCCCTTTTTGGTACGATGGATTCGTTCATTGCCTGGCATTTAACAGGTGGAATAGACGGCGGAATTCACATTACAGATGTAACGAATGCGAGTCGTACTCAATTAATGGATTTGCAAACGTGTGCTTGGGATGATGAAATCCTTAACGTATTAAGCATACCGAAAGCGATGCTACCTGAAATCAAATCAAGTTCGTTAGTCTATGCGAAAGCAAAAGGCGTTTTAGGCGGAGTACCTTTAGCAGGAATATTAGGAGATCAACAGGCAGCCCTAGTAGGTCAAACCTGCTTCGATCCGGGCCAGGGTAAAAATACCTATGGCACAGGCTGTTTCTTATTAATGAATACAGGAACGAAGGCGATTCCATCCCAATTTGGCCTGTTAACAACCGTTGCCTATCAATTAGGCAGCGACCCTGTGCATTACGCGTTGGAAGGTTCTGTGGCGATCACGGGGGCTTTGGTTCAATGGTTACGCGATAATTTAGGCCTCATTAAAAACAGTCCAGACATCGAAAAACTGGCAAAGCAAGTAGAAGATAATGGTGGTTGTTATTTCGTACCTGCATTCTCTGGATTGTACGCGCCTTATTGGAAACAAGATGCCCGTGGCGCCTTAGTAGGCCTAACACGCTATATTAATAAATCGCATATCGCGCGTGCCGCGCTGGAAGCAACTGCTTTCCAAACATGGGAAGTTTTAGAAGCCATGGAAAAAGATGCAGGAATTCCAATTGCCTCGCTGCGAGTAGATGGTGGTATGGTAGTGAATCAGCTTCTGATGCAGTTTCAATCAGACATCATTGGTGAAGAGGTAATTTGCCCTAAAATAATCGAAACGACAGCGTTAGGGGCTGCCTATGCAGCTGGACTTGCGGTAGGATATTGGGAAAACTTGGATGATCTACGAAAAAATTGGGGAATCGCACATACCTGGAAACCAGCGATGGATTCCGATAAAAGAACGCTTTATCGTAAGCAATGGAAAAAGGCAGTAACTAAAACCTTTGACTGGGAAGGTTAGTGTTCGCCCGAGTCATTCCGTAAGCGGCGCAATTAGCTTGTCTTGAGCAAGAGACAATCGTGCTAGCAAGCGCTAATAATAGAACCAATTTTTTCATTATTGAACAGAAGTTAATTTATTTTTTAAAGATACTTCTTTTTTTTCTGTTTTTGCAACTTGTTGATAACCAAGTATGTCTAACATGGGCGCGCTTGTTTGTTCCTCTGAAAATAAGCGAGTCGTGATCGTTCCGTCTTCTAATCGATCCACAATCACATGCTTAGGCGCTGGAATCAAGCAGTGCTGAATTCCACCGTAACCTCCTAATGATTCTTGGTAAGCTCCCGTATGGAAGAATCCTACGTATTGACGCTCTGACCCCTCCTCAAAAATAGGCAAATATAAATCGGAGCTATGCGCTTCTGTATTGTAAAAATCCATCGAATCACAAGTCAAACCACCTAGGTTAACCTTTTGATAAGGTAAACCCCAGTTATTCACAGGCAACATGATGTACTTCTGGTTCATCCCCCATGAATCCGGTAATTGGGTGATGAATGAACCATCAATCATATACCAAAGCTCCTTGTCGTTCTGCAGTTTTTGGTCAATAATCTCATACAAAACGGCTCCACTTTCACCTACGGTATAGGATCCGAATTCCGTGAAAATGTTAGGAACTGGCACATTATTTTTATTACAGATCCACGAGATTGATTCCACAATTTCATCGACCATCGCCTGGTAATCATAATTAAATTGTAGCGAGGTTTGGATAGGCAAGCCTCCACCTAAATCGATCGAATCCAATTCTGGACAGATCTTTTTCATTTCACAATATTTGTAAATAAATCGGCTCAATTCAGACCAATAATAAGCCGAATCTTTAATTCCTGTATTAATGAAGAAGTGTAACATCTTCAAATTAAAACGCGGATTAGGCTTTATCTTCTCCGTGTAAAGTGTGTTCACGTCTGAATAACGTAGTCCCAAGCGAGACGTGTAGAAGGCAAAATCTGGCTCCTCATCCGTCGCGATGCGAATGGCTAAATTCACTTTTTCAGCCGTCACTGATTTCTCGTAAAAATCAATTTCCTTTAAATTATCTAAGACTGGAATGCAATTGAATCCATCATTTATTAATTCAGAAATATATTGGGTATACAAGGGTTGCTTGTATCCATTGCAAAGTAAATACGTCGATTTAGAAATTTTGCCTTGGTTGTACATATCGCGAATGATGGATATATCAAAGGCACTAGAGGTCTCTAAATGCACATTTTGTTTTAATACTTCTTCCAAAATGAAAGAGAAATGCGACGATTTCGTGCAATAACAATAGGTATAGTTTCCTTTGTAATTGTATTTCTTGATCGCATTGCGAAACAAAAGTTTGGCATTTTCGATATGTTCAGAAATCTTAGGCAAATAGGACACCTTTAAAGGAGTGCCATATTGCTTGATAATCTCCATAATAGGCACATTATTAAACAATAATTCATTGTTCTCATTGATATTGAACTCGCGAGTAGGAAACTCGATGGTTTGATCAATTAGATCGATGTAATTTTTCATTTCTATGTTTAAATGCACCCGAGTTCACCTCGAGTTTGTGGAAAAACGTGCAAAACTGCAATAAAAGTATGTACTTTGCAAGCTAAATACATATTAAGTTATTATGTCCAAAATTCATTTTATCGCCATCGGTGGTGCCGCGATGCACAACTTAGCTCTAGCACTCCTATCTCAAGGACATCAAATAACGGGCTCAGACGATGAAATCTATGAACCTTCCAAAAGCCTTTTGGGAAAACATGGCATCCTACCCGCCGAGTTTGGCTGGTTCCCCGAGAAAATAAACGCGGACATAGACACCATTGTTTTAGGAATGCACGCACGCGCGGACAATCCTGAACTCTTAAAAGCGCAAGAATTAGGATTAAAAATCGAATCCTATCCTTCCTTCATCTACGAACAAAGCAAAAACAAGCAGCGCATCGTCATCGCCGGAAGTCACGGAAAAACGAGTATTACCTCGATGATTTTGCACGTTTTGAAGACCCTAAACAAGAAATTTGACTACTTAGTGGGAGCGCGTATTGAGGGTTTTGACTTAATGGCCTCCATTACGGATGCCCCAATCATGATCATCGAAGGCGACGAATACCTCGCCTCTCCCATCGATCGCAGAGCTAAATTCCTTTTGTATCAACCGCATATTGCTTTGATTTCTGGCATCGCCTGGGATCATATTAATGTGTACCCGACGTTTGATTCGTATACGCAGGCATTTGAAAATCTAGTTAAAGAAATGCCTAAAGCGGGTCATTTGTTCTTTGACAAAACAGATAAAACCCTAGAAGCGATCGCTGAGGCTTGCCCAGCCCATTGCCATTCAGTGGGATATGAGGCGCATGATTCAGTGATTAGGAATGGCCAAACTTTCTTGAAAGGAAATGATGGAAAGGAATATAGCTTACAGATTTTTGGAGAACATACCCTAAAAAATTTACAAGGTGCCCTGCAGATCTGTACGCAAGTAGGCGTCAATGAAACTGAATTCTATACGGCTATTCAATCCTTTAAAGGGGCTGCTAAACGCTTAGAATGGGTAGGCGAATCCGACACGCAATTGCTTTACAAAGATTTTGCCCACGCTCCATCGAAAGTGAAAGCAACTACACAGGCCCTAAAAGCACAATTTCCACAGCGAAAATTAGTGGCTGCGCTTGAATTACACACGTTTAGTAGTTTGAATCCCGCTTTTCTTCCAGAATACAAAGGAACACTAGCGGATGCTGATTTAGCCATAATTTACCTAAGTGAGCACGCACGTGCCATTAAGCGAATGGATAAAATAGAAGCGGAAACAGTTCAGACCTATTTTAATCACCCAAATTTAGTGGTGGTGAGAGAACAAGGGGAATTAAAGGGGCTTATCCTAAAACAAAATCAGGAAAACCAAAACCTATTGATGATGTCTTCTGGCACCTTCGATGGTCTCGATTTTCCTGGATTAGCTACTGAACTCGGATTACGAAGTCAATAATAGATCTAATTCTTCTTTAAAGCCTGTTAGTAAAATCTCCTTCATGGAGATTTTGCGTTTCTGGGTATTGATCTTACTCAAAGTGATTTTATCCTCCATCATACGAGTAGCTTCCGATTCTGCGATGAAAGATTCTAATTCTCCTCGCTCCTTCTTCGCCATATAATCCATCTGGTTGATCATAATCTTCAACTGCTCGATGCGCGGCTTCTCATTTAAATTCGCGTGGCGATAGGAAATCACACGCAACAAATAATTCATCTCAAAGATCTTATCGCAAATCGTTCTAAAACGCTCTGCAAGTGAGCGGTCCATGTTTTTTACTTGAGCCGATATTTCTTTCCACTTAACTAGGTTAGCTTTAGCTAAATCGGCTGTTGCGACGATATTAACTTGGTCTTTTAACCTTAATTCCAAATCGCCAGTCATAGCCGTTAATTCCAAAACACGCGGATCCACTCGTGGTTTATAATCAATTCCCTTAATGCGGTTATATTTCTCGAAGAACATATCGTTTGCCTTCTTAAAATTCTTCCAAAGCATCGATTGCTTCTTAGGTGGAAGCCCTAGCACATTCTTCCATTCCTTCTGAACTTCTTTCACCTTAATCACAGAATCATCTATATCCTCCGCTTTACGCAGTTGGTGAACATTATCTATATATCCTTGTAAGATTAAAATTTTCTCATCTATCTGGCGGTTCTTTTCTTCAAAATAAGAACGGCGTTTCAAGAAGAAGGCATCCATCACCTCTTGGAATTCATCTGACAGTTGATCTTGAAATTGTTTATCGACTGGACCGGTCTTCACCCACTTCATTTTCACCTCCATCAGCTTATCCGTCGCTTCCACTACATCTTCTTCCTCCGAAATATCCTTCGCATCTTGAATCAAAGCGCGTTTGATCTCCAGGTTTTTGACCTGATTAGCCTGAATTAATTCTTTCAAATAAGCTTCATGCTTCTCTAATTCCGCTAATAAGGGCTTGAAATCTCCTAATCCATCAAATTCGATGAGGTAGGTTTGCATTTGCAAAACTTTAGTCAGAAAGGAGCCTTTGTTTTGCGCCACTTCGATTTCAGCAGACAAACCTTTCACCTTGCTGACGGCAAGCTCAAAACGTTTCACAAAATAGGCTAATGCTTCCTCTTCAGAATTACGCACGAAACCGATTTCGCGCTCAGGATAGCTTAAATAGGGGTTGATGAAAACTTTGCCGTCGCGGCAAAATCCAAACTTGTTTGATGTGGGCTGGCTCATATGTTTTTAAAGAAAGAGCTTCAAGCAGGGACTTTGGCTCAAATGTTAATCGTTAATCTTAATACACCTCTAATTTATTTAAAAAATTGCGATATTTGTGGGTTGTATAAAAATAAAATTTAATGAGTAACGAAACCATCATCTTTTCGATGGAG
>JBIILT010000084.1:0-6440 GCA_044338355.1 Aquirufa sp. | reverse complement strand
TGTGCACAAAGCAGCGGCCGAGAGTTCGGTGCCTTTGTTGAAAAATCGATTTTGGGATACGAGTTTATGGAATCGAAATTTAGGATCAATTACGCAGGCTGGATTAGTGAATAATTTAAATGATGGCATGATTTGGGGCTTGTTTCCTATACTCCTAGCCACGAAGGGGTTTAGCTTAGCGGATATTGGGCTGATTACGGCTATTTATCCTTTGGTTTGGGGATTGGCTCAGCTGGGAACGGGGCGTTTATCTGATTTTATATGCCAAAAAGATCTTCTCGTTATTGGCATGCTTCTGCAAGGTGCGGCTATTCTAGGCTTGCTTTGGGCTGACACCTTTTTGATATATGCTGCCTTATCTTTTGTATTAGGACTAGGTACGGCTGTCGTTTACCCCACTTTTTTAGCCTCTATTGCCGCAAATACGCATCCAACTGACCGGGCGGGTAGTTTAGGTATCTTTCGCCTTTGGCGCGACTTAGGTTATGCTTTTGGGGCTATTTTGACAGGAATTCTAGCCGACTATTTTGAATTGAATATCAGTATTTTGGTGATTGGGTGCTTGACGGTGGTATCGGCAGGGGTGGTGAAGGTGAGGATGACATGTTAAATAAGGGGCTTTTCCCAAATTGTGCTGTGCAATAATTTCTGAAAAAGCCCCTTCTTTAACATCTTGAAAAATAGCAAATTGTGCTGCGCAATAATTTCTGACTAAGCCACGAAGTGGCGACCTATTGACTAGGACGAAGTCGACTAAGTCCGAAGGACGACTAAGACGCAGTCGACTAAGTCCGCAGGACGACTCAGACGCAGTCGACTAAGTCCGAAGGACGACTAGCGCTTAGCGCAGCGATTTATCCAATTCCTCTTTCCCTATCAACCCCACGCTCGTCCAAGTCTTCACTCCATTTTTGTACATTTCCAGGTAAGGAATAGATTCAATTTTCTTGGATTTTGCTAATTCTTGGTTTTCGTCCACATCGATTTCGATGAGTTCAACTTTGCCATTCTGCGCCTTTACCCATTCCTTTAAAATAGGGCTTAGTTGCTTGCATGGGCCACACCAAGTAGCATTGTAGTCAATGATGACCATCGGCTTGCCTTTGATTTTTTCAGCGAAACTTGCTTCGGTTAAACCAGCTGAAGTTGCAACTTTTGCTTCGCCTGTTGCGATAGGTAAATTAGCGGACTGCCAGGCTAACATGCCACCTGTTAAATTGACGATGGATTTGAAACCCATTTCCTTTAGCATTCCGGCAGCGGAAGAGGATCTTGCTCCTGATAAGCAGTAAACGTAAACTATTTTGTCTTTTGCTAATTCACCTGCGATTTGTGCGAAAGCAGGTGAACTAACATCTGCATTGATGGCACCTTCAATATGACCATTTTGGAATTCTTCGATGGTTCTGACGTCCAAAACCTGTGCTCCCGACTCTTCAGCCATCGCTGTTTGGAATTCTGTTGCGCCTAATTCTTGTTGTCCTTCTTTTGGCCCACAAGAAAATAAAAGACCTGCGATTAAAATAGAATAAAGTACTTTTCTCATTTCGAATATTGTTTAATAATTCCTTCCAATACGTTCGCTTGAATCACCCCCGATTGGCGCCAAACCGATTTTCCATCCTTAAATAGAATCATCGTGGGCACAGAACGGATTTGAAATTTATCTGCTAAGGTACGATTCTTATCTACATCGATCTTAATGATCTTTGCGGAGTTCCCTATTTTAGACTTCAATTGCTCTAAAATAGGTTTTAATTGCTTGCATGGGCCACACCATTCAGCTGAGAAATCAACTAAAACAGGTTCTGGCGATTTTAATAATTCTGCGAATTTGCTCATGGTAATACAGTTTTCAGTGTGCAGTTTTCAGTCGTCCTTCGGACTTAGTCGCTAGTCGCTAGTCGCTAGTATAAATTTAAGAGAGTAAATTACAAACACTTCATGAATTCATCGCCAAGGGTGATTTCAACTCTATGCTCTATACTCTATACTCTATAATCTCTACTCTATACTCTATGCTCTCTTATCTCAAATTCGTCCAAGGTCCACCATTGTGCACCTGTTCGAATCCGTTTGCTTTCAGCATTCGTTTAGCCATTCCGCTGCGGCTTCCAGAACGGCAGCATGTGATGATAACCTGATCTTTTTTTAATTTGTTCAAATTAGCATTTAAAGTTTGTAATGGTAAGTTGATGGATCCTTTCACGTGTCCATCTTTGTACTCCGCTGGTGTGCGAACGTCCACCACCACAGCACCTGAAGCCATTAATTCGTTCAGGTCCACTTTAGGGCCAATGCCCAATAAATTCTTCAGTAATGTTAACATCTTATTTTGTGTTTATGTACGCAAATATAATCCTCGTAAATGGGCTGAATCGTGACAAATGTCTCTGATCTATTTTTGTGCAATGAATTGTACTACTTCTGCCAAACCTTGGTGTAAGGGACCTTCATCTAAAATCCGTTGCTTTTCTTCATTTAAAATAATTTTTAAGACGGGGAATTCAGTTTCTAATTCTTTGGCAGAAAATAACCAATCGATATTTTTAGGCCCGCCTGAGCTTAATCCTAGCTGTTTTTTTGAAAATCCTTCGATTAAAATTTTGCCACCTGGTTTTAACCAAGAGACACAATTAGTATAAAAGGGGAGTCTGATTTCAATTGGTAAATGGAAATAGGTAAGGGCAATGACGTCAAAAGAGGCTATTGGAAATTTGACTAATGAGGCGTCAGTTACCTTAAAATGGATGCGAGTCTTTTCTTGTGAGGCTAGTTTTAGGGCTTTTGATTGACCTTGTTCACTGAGATCAAAGGCATGGACCTCCCAACCTAATTTAGCAGCAAAAACAGCATCCCTGCCCTCGCCAGCTCCTGGAAATAAAATTCGACCCGTTGGTAGTTGCTGTATTTGTTCCGCCATAAAATCATTTGGATTGATTCCATATTGGTAAATATCTTGCTGATATCGTTCGTTCCACATTGTTTTCATAATTGAAAATAAGTAAGTTTAGAAAAAATTAGATCTATGAAAAAATCAATACTGTTAACCCTTTTTGTTGCTTTATTTTCTTTTGCAGCAAACGCACAAACTCATAAAGTAGTCATCCAATTGAATACTTCGGACACTTTAGTTTGGCAGGGTGCATTAAAAAACATCTCCAATCTTCAAACTGCTTTAGGCGCATCCACTCAAATTGAATTGGTCGCTCATGGTTCAGGAATTAGCATTTTAGTTGATGGTAAAACCACTCAAAAAGCTAAAATTGCTGAATTAGCTGCAACAGGGGTCTTATTTAAAGCATGTGAAAATACGATTCGTGAACGAAAAATTGATCGGGCTACCATTTTGCCTCAAGTAGGAACAGTTCCCTCAGGAGTCGCTGAAGTCGTTCTCAAACAAGAGGCCGGCTGGGCTTATTTAAAATACTAGTGCAAGTTAATTTTGTCTACTAAAAAAGCCTGTGATAAATGTCACAGGCTTTTTTAGCTCCAAGGCAAAAATTTAGGCATATTTTTATCCAATAATCGGGGAATTTCTTCATTTAAAAATTGCCCATTCAATACGTTTTCATAGGCTTTTATATATTTTTTAGCCATCGTAAGTGCATCAAAAACATCTCGTGCATAGGCATGGCAATCTTTTCTGTTAAAATCATCTGCCGATAGAATCGCCTGCGAAAGCTCCTGGTGATTATTGCTTAAATAACCGACTTCAGAAGTCACTAATTCGGGTAAGGATCCATAGGGTGTCGCGAAGATCGGGCAACCGAAATACAAGCTTTCGGTAATAGCTAATCCAAAGGGTTCATGCCATCGAATGGGAAAGATTAATCCTTTGGATTGAGATAGTAAATCTAATTTTTGTTGGCCTCCCACCGTACCATAAAACGTTATCCGTGGGCTCCAAGTCATCCGAAATCCCATTTTCAAGTTTAATCGGTTCCCACCTAGCACAGATAGGGTTTCATTGGGTGTCTTTAATACAGTATCGATTGCTCCTTGTACATTTTTCACGCGCCATGCGGCTTTTCCTAAAAAATGGAAATGTGTTCTAAACAGTTGAAGATTAGGTTTTCCATAATCTGACCAGTCTAATCCATTGTGAACAAATGAGTTAGAACCGTAGCGAAGCGCATGATTTTGCGATACAAAAATGGCGTTTTTATCGAGAAGGGTATCAGAATTAAGATTACCATGAATCGTTACCACATAGGGTTTTGATAGGCTCTCTTGTGGTAATTGATTTAAATGCACCACATCAATATATTCTGGGATTTGATCGTTTAATGGGAGTTGAGGATTCCAATTAAGTACGGAAGCAAATGGACAACTAGATCCTGCAGGCACTAAAAAAGTGACCTGGTGACCAAGACTGTTTAATGATTTTGCCAGCCCCCAAATCACCCGTTCGGTTCCTCCGTAACCAGATACTGGAATTTGCTGATCGTGTACGATTAAAATGTGCATTTTGAGGAGGAATTAACCCATCTAAATTACAAAAATATCCTACATTTTGCCAGTTAGGATCTGATTCCAATACAAATAGGGAAGAAGGTATTTCTTCATTTGGTACATCGACCAGCGTTCCTTTGACTGATCAAAGGGGAAAGTTTCCATCGGATTATTGTTGTAATCAAACTCAGCTAAGACTAGTTTATCATAACCTGTAATGATGGGGCAGGAGGAATAACCACTGTAGGAGGCAGTCATCGATTTTCCTTTCATTACGGCTAATAAGTTACTTACCACTACAGGTGCTTGCTTGCGAATCGCTGCCCCAGTTCTAGAAACGGGTAAATTTGCGGCATCTCCGCAGGCAAATATATTCTTGTATTTCATATGCTGTAGCGTGTGCTTTTCCACATCTATCCAGCCATTTGGATTCGCGAGAGGACTTAATTTGATAAAATCGGGGGCGGATTGAGGAGGGGTTACGTGGATCATATCAAATTCCACCCAGTATTCCTGGTCTTTATTTGCCTCTCCTATTCCCACGAATTTTGCTTTTTTAGCAGGGCCGTCAATTTCGGTTAATTTGACAAAGAATTGCGTATAAATGCCATAACGATCGATGACCTCTTTTAATGTATTTTCGTATTTCTCTACGCCAAAAACACGTGTTCCTCCACTCCAAAACTCGACCTGAGAGTCAATGTGATTCCTTTTGAAATAGTCCGCGGCTAAATACATAATCTTTTGTGGGGCTCCACCACACTTAATAGGCGTATTCGGATTCGTGAAGATGGCTTTTCCGCCTTTGGTATTTTGAATGCATTCCCAGGTATAAGGTGCCGTTTCAAAGCTATAGTTAGAACACACCCCATTTTTCCCTAAGTTTTCTTTTAATCCTTTTATCTCTCCCCAGTTCAATTGAATGCCAGGGGCAGCGACAAGGTATTCGTAACTTAGGTCTGTGCCGTCTGCTAAGGTGATTTTATTTTCCGCTGGTTTGAACCCTAACACCATCTGTTGAATCCAGGTAGCGCCGTCAGGAATTACAGAGGATTCCTCTCTCTCGGTATCTTTTATATTGAATTCTCCACCACCTACTAAAGTCCAGGCAGGTTGGTAATAATGCTTCTTTGCTCCATCTATGATGGCTATATCTAAGGTGGAATCTTTTCTTAATAGTTGTGCTGCAATCGAAATGCCGGCATTCCCTCCGCCTACGATTAAAATGCTGTGATGAGTTTTCATGGTTAACGATATACTGTTTGGTCTGTAATATTAGCCAAAACCAAAAATGTAAAATGTGATTATAGTCACTTTCCTGAATTCGTGCGATTTATCACGTTTTGCTGGATTCGATAGGATGACCTTTGGCAAAACAAAAAATAATAACATGAAAAAAATAACCACGAAGTTCTTTGCCTTTGCACTCGTAATTGGATTAGCAAGTTGTTCACAAAACGATGATCCAATAAATACAACCCAAGTAAATATGACAGCGAGTTTAGCGGCCATGCAGCAAACCGTATCTAATTTACCCACGGAACCTTTAGACGATGCTGAAAAAGCGCGCATTCTTTTTATCCGAGAAGAAGAAAAATTAGCCTATGATGTATATCAAACGATGTTTGATATTTATGGCGTAAATGTGTTTCAAAATATCCCCAACAGTGAATTGAGTCATATGGAGGCGATGTTATTGATCATTAGAAAGTATAATTTAGTTGATCCTATGGAAACAAATGCCCGAGGCGTATTTGCTAATCCAACTTTGCAAGCACTTTATACACAGTTAGTTAGCCAAGGGCGAGTTAGTTTATTAGCAGCTTATCAAGTGGGTGCTACGATTGAAGATTTAGATATAAGTGATTTGAATAGTTCATTGGCAGTGACGAATAATCAGGATGTTCGATTAGTCTATGATTTCTTAAACAAGGGTAGTAGAAATCATATGCGCTCTTTTTATAAGAATATTAAAAACTGGAATG
>JBIILT010000083.1:0-6458 GCA_044338355.1 Aquirufa sp. | reverse complement strand
CTAGTTGATAGTCGTTAAACGTTAAAGCGGAAGTGCATTATGTCTCCATCCTGCACTACATACTCCTTACCTTCTACACTTAATTTACCAGCCTCTTTACAGCCTGCTTCTGTTTTATAAGCAACATAATCTGCTAATTTAATTACCTCTGCACGAATAAATCCACGCTCAAAGTCCGTGTGTATCACACCGGCAGCTGCTGGGGCTTTCCATCCTTTTTGAATGGTCCAAGCACGCACTTCTTGAATTCCTGCCGTGAAATAGGTAATTAGATTTAACAAGTGATAAGAACTACGAATTAATTTATCTAGACCTGATTCCTTCAAACCATATTCCTCTAAGAACATAGCACGATCATCTAAATCCTCCATCTCCGCAATTTGAGCCTCTAAAGCTGCACAAACAACAACTACTTCCGCATTTTCAGAAGCTACATTTGCTTTCAGTTGATCTACATACTGGTTTCCACCAGCAGCGATAGACGCTTCATCCACATTAGCCACATAAATCACCGGCTTATCGGTTAACAGATATAAATCACCTATAGCTGTTTGACGAAGTTCATCATCCATCACTACTGTACGAGCTGATTTACCCTCTTCTAATGTTTTTTTGAACTGTTGTAGAGCTGCCAATTCAGCTTTTGCCTTTGCATCTCCTGCTTTAGCTGCTCTTTCTGATTTAGAAATTTTCTTATCTACGGAATCCAAATCCTTAATCTGTAATTCTAAATCAATAATTTCTTTATCACTTACAGGATTCACGCGACCTTCCACGTGAACAATATTTTCATCTTCAAAACAGCGAACTACGTGAATTATGGCATCAACCTCACGGATATTAGCTAAGAATTTGTTTCCCAAACCAGCTCCAGTCGAAGCACCCTTCACTAACCCAGCTATATCTGTAAATTCAATAACCGTAGGTAAAATGCGGTTAGGCTTCACTAATTCAGCTAGTATATTTAAGCGATCATCCGGTACAGTAACTATCCCCACATTAGGCTCAATCGTACAAAAAGGATAATTTGCTGCTTCTGCCTTATTAGAAGAAATAGCACTAAATAAAGTTGATTTACCTACATTAGGCAATCCGACAATTCCACAAGTTAATCCCATAGTAATTTTTAAAATGAAAGCACAAAAGTACGGCTAAAAATCAAAAAGCCTCTGATTTCTCAGAGGCTTTTTCGAATATTTTATAGAATATTACTCCCATTTCAATTCACTGTTCCCAAACTCATCTTCATCTCGATTAAAGGATGAAAAATCGACATCGGGCATTAGCTCATTCTTCACATGACTAACCGCTTCATTTAACCCTTCTATAAATTTATCAAAATCTTCTTTGTACAAGAACATCTTGTGTTTCTCATAAACGAATCCATCTTCCTTTTGGTGACGACGACTTTCTGTTATTGTTATATAATAATCTTGAGAACGGGTCGACTTAACATCAAAAAAATAAGTTCTCTTTCCGGCCCTAATACGTTTAGAAAATAATTCTTCTCTATCTCTTTCTTCCACTGGTAGTTAAATTATGGTTTCACAATCTGTAAATCTACTATTTATTCTCATTCACTCAAAAAAAAATACTAGAATTAAGTAATGTGCCAAAATCCCTAATTTTTAAATCCCAATTTAAACCTACATCTTTACCATCATCATCTAACCTCTTTAATGATAAAAATACCATCAATAGTACTATTGATTTGCTCATTTTTATCCCTAAATGCTTTTTCACAAGATTTAGGATACGAAAAAGTAGGAATTGCCTCTTTCTATGCTAACTCATTTTATGGCAAAAAAACAGCCAGCGGAGAGCGATTAAATAAAACAGACTTAACTGCAGCACACAAAAAATTTGCATTTAATACCTTAGTTGAAGTCACCAATCTTTCCAATCGTAAAAGCGTAATTGTTCGAATAAACGATCGTGGACCCTATCGAAAAGGCCGTGTCATTGACCTTTCAGAAACAGCCGCAAAAAAACTAAACCTAAAGAAAATAGGTCTTGTCAGGGTTAAGATTAAAATAGTAGGTTTTGAAAATGAATTAATGCTCATCCCTTACCAAAAACTTTCTTTAGAGAGTAATCCTAAATTTAGCCGAAACTACTATCAAAAATCACGACTTAAATACAAGACCCACTATAAGATGAAGAAGAATATAAAGCACAAAAAATACATTAATAAAAAATATAGTAAACGATAGTTTTACTTACGTTTGCTTTCTAAATACTGAATAAAATCTTTTAAATTTTCCACAGGAATACGCTTCCCCACAATCTTCTTTTGTTGATCTAACACATAAACAACTGGAGTTGAATAGACATCAAATGTATTTCTAAAATCTGTGTAGAATTCTTCTTTACCTGTCCTAGGATTCAAGTGAATATCAATCCCATTAATCCAAGAACTTGTTTTAAATTCGGTTATAAATTTCTTCCAAGCTGCCTTATCCCGTACAATCGAACTCCCTACCACTCCTATATTCTTGGATTTAAAAAAATCATTTAAAGCAAGCAGTTTAGGCGTTTCTTGCTTACAATGACTACAATCAGGATCATAGATAAAAACTACTGTATATTTAAAAGGTAATGCTGCAATATTTATCTCTTTTCCTGTTACATCTGTCAAATTCATTTTAGGAAAAGACTTTCCTAAAAGTAGAGGTTTAATAATAGCCATTCTTTTTTTCATCCGCCTCACCGTGCTTGAATCCCATAAGGCGGGCTCTCCGATATAATATTTCTCAGCTAAATGGACAAAAGCTCCATCTGTGCCTAAAATCGGATTGTTTTCATAGGTACTGGCAATTTTATAAATAATATAACGACGCACTTCGGTGTCTTTAGCTTTGGCAAGAATCCAATCCGAATCGATCGCAATAGAATCAGAATCTTGTACAACTAAATCCTTAAAGTAACGTTCTAATTTTCTCTGTAAAAAAGGAGTTCGAACCATACGCTCATCACTAAGATCCATCCCGTCAAAGTAATGTTTTTTGTAATATTGGTATTGATACATCTGCATCTTTGTCGTATCAGCTTTTGACTTTAATGCTCCTTTATAGGTTGGAATTTCTGGATCAAATGAAGATTCAATCAGTTTAGTAACAAAAAGCCCAGAATTTTTCGACTTCCATTGTTGCTGATATTGTTGCACCTGGGTTTGTAAATTTTTTCTTAGATCTACAGAGAGAGTAGGTTGATTTAATTGAGTGTAAAACTCATTCATGTTACGCTGAAAAGAATAAAAGGCAGTATTTTCTTCTGAATTTGTAAATGAAATTGATTTTAAAATATCTGTCGTATCTAGAGAAAAAGAAAAATTAGCATCCTCTAATACCACATCAATATATTTTGATTTAAGAAAAGAGATCAAATACAATCCCTTGGGCAAGGTCTCCGAACCTTTAAACTGGAACTCGCCTGATTCATTTGCAATGACGGTATCTTTAACAACTTGCTGATTATAGCCAAAATAATGTGCTAAATAGACCTCAGAATTAGAAAGACCTTCTATTTTTCCCTTAATATCATATTGCGAAAAGCAATTAACCCCGAAAAATAAAATAAAAAGAACAGTACTGATTACTTTCATAAGTTTAGAATAAATTTGTGTCACTAATTCTCAAATTTACAATGTTTTTCATCCTATCTAAAATAATCGACTTTTTCCTTCAACCTATTTGTTGGATATTTATTCTATTAGGAGTTGCCTACTTTAGTCAATATACAAAGCGTGTAATTCTACTTATTACAGGTGCTTTACTGTTATTCAGCAACGGATGGTTTGTGAATCAGTGTTATCTAGCTTATGAAAGTCCTCAAGTTAAACTAAAAAACACCTATCAATGGTGCGTTATTTTAGGTGGAGGAATGATGCGAGCTGGAGAAGGATATCGGACAGGAGAAACAGCTGATCGTTTTATCCAACCTCTCTTATTATATAAGAAGGGCATGGTGAAAAAACTACTAATTACGGGTGGTAATGTCAATATCAAAGGTCTAAAAATTGACCTTACGCAGGAAAGCAAAAAAGTAAAGGAAGTACTGATTGCCATGGGTGTAAAAGCTGAAGATATCTATTTAGAGGAAAATGCTCGAAATACGCATGAAAATGCAGTATACACGAAACAAATGTTAAAGCCCTTCATGAAAGAAAGAATGGTATTAGTTACTTCTGCTATGCACATGCCTCGAGCGAAAGCTTGTTATCTAAAAGAGGGGTTTTTAATCGAAGCTTTCCCCGCAGACATAAAGAAAAAGGATACCCCTTCAGGTATCCTAGATCAAATTATTCCTCAAGAACGTAACCTCAATAAATTTGCTGAATTAATTAGAGAGATAACCGGTTACGTGATTTATCAAATTGTAGGTTTCGTCTAGGTAGACAAAATTTCTACCATGCGAATTAAATCTTCTGAAACAGGTTTCTTCTTCGTAATCGTATCGTGGAAAGGGGTGTAAATCAACTGGTTATTAACCACACCAGCCATCACGTTTTTCTCTCCTCGCAATAAGCCTTCTAAAGCTCCCAATCCTAATCTACTAGCCAAAATACGGTCAGATGCAGTAGGAATTCCCCCTCGTTGAATATGACCTAAAGTGGTCACCCGTATATCTAAGTTCTCACCCATTTTATCTTTAATCTTCTTAGCCACTATCTGAGCATTCCCTTCCTCATCACCTTCAGCTACAATAACAATAGAGGACGATTTTTTCTTGTCAAATCCTTTTTGCAGAATAGAAGTAATCTCTTCAACTGAAGTCAAATTTTCTGGTATCATGACCGATTCTGCCCCACCTGCAATGGCACATTGTATAGCGATATAACCTGAATCGCGTCCCATCACTTCAATAAAGAAAACTCGATCATGAGAGTCCGCTGTATCACGTATTTTATCCACCGCATCGAGAGCCGTATTTACCGCTGTATCAAAGCCTATCGTATAATCTGTACCATACAAGTCATTATCTATCGTTCCTGGAGCTCCTACCGTGGGTATTTTGAACTCATTGTAGAAAATCTCCGCACCCGTAAAGGTTCCATTCCCACCAATGGCTACCAAACCTTCTATCCCAAACTCTTGAAGTTGATTGTATGCTTTCTGACGACCCTCAGTGGTCATAAATTCTTTAGACCGAGCTGATTTCAAAATAGTACCACCGCGTTGAATGATATTACTTACTGATTGAGAATTTAAAGGAATAATATCCCCTTTAATCATACCATTGTATCCACGCACAATTCCAAACACCTCAACCCCATGGTAAGCAGCTCCACGAACAATCGCACGAATACATGCATTCATTCCCGGTGCATCACCCCCTGATGTAAATACAGCTATTTTCTTCATCTCTTCTAATTTAAAATTTCTTAGACCTCTTAATCAGTCAAAAATACAATCTTTCTCTCTTTTTACCTCGATTTTAAGCATTAAAAATGCAATAAAAACGTAAATTTGAGACTTAGACAAATAAAATTACAGCACTTATGAACGCGAACGAATTTTTATATTCCTATTTAAATAACGCCTCACCTACTGGATTTGAGGCAAGTGGACAAAAAATTTGGTTAGATTATATACAACCTTTCATTGACGAAAAGATCATTGATACGTATGGAACCGCTGTCGGAGTCATCAATCCAGGTCAGCCTTACAAGGTTGTCATCGAAGCACATGCAGACGAAATCTCTTGGTTTGTGAATTACATCGACGATAATGGCTACTTATTCTTACGCAGAAATGGGGGTTCAGATGCGTTAATTGCACCGTCTATGCGTGGAAATATTCACACAAAAGATAAGGTAGTAAAAGGTATTTTTGGCTGGCCAGCAATTCATGTTCGTGATATTGCCAAAGACAAAGCCCCAGCCATCGCAGATATCTTCATCGATTGTGGCGCTTCTAACAAAAAAGAGGTAGAAGAAATGGGCATCCACGTAGGTACAGTAGTTACTTTCGAAGATGGTTTAATGGAATTAAATGGGAAATACTTAGTAGGTCGTGCGTTAGATAACCGAATAGGCGGTTATATGATCGCAGAAGTAGCTAGAAGATTGAAAGAGAACAAAATAACCCTTCCATATACCTTATATGTGGTCAACTCCGTTCAAGAGGAAATAGGTTTACGTGGCGCAGAAATGATAGTACGTCGATTAAAACCTGATTTGGCGTTCATTACCGATGTTACGCATGATACCCAATCACCTATGTATAATAAAAAAACTCAAGGTGATATGGCCTGCGGTAAAGGTCCGGTTATTTGCTACGGTCCTGCCGTACAAAATAATGTTCGTGATTTTATCATCGATGTGGCTACAGAAAACAAGATTGATTTCCAAAGACAAGCGGTATCTCGGTCTACCGGAACTGACACAGATTCTTTTGCTTATGCCACGGAGGGTGTTGCTTCGGCACTAATTAGCTTGCCTTTGAAGTACATGCACA
>JBIILT010000081.1:0-6505 GCA_044338355.1 Aquirufa sp. | reverse complement strand
CATAATAAACGGTCTCTAAGCTCTTGCGCACTAAAGCCTTAGGGGTTACGTATAATAACAAATTGTTGATTACCGGGGTAGAAGCTAACTTAAATCCTAAAGATCCGCTCTCCCCTTTCTTCGGATAACCGGCTGCATCGACTAAGACCATCTTCGCTAAGCCGGATGGATTGTGAAGCGCATAGTTCCAAGAAATCGCGCCACCCATGGAGTTACCCACTAAAATGAAACGTTTGATTTTTAAACGAGTCGTAAAGGAATCGATGAACTTCGAATAATACGGGAAATTATACGCATTCTCTGGAGAAGGACCTGTTAAGGCAAAACCAGGTAAATCTAAGCTAATCACACGCTTGTGTGGTTTCAAATCAATAACAACGCTATCCCAGGTATTCAATGACGAAGACATCCCATGCAACAAAATCAATGGAACCGAGTCTGTCGCCACTCCCTCATCCCGGTAATGTACCTTCATTCCTAAGATATCCATGAATTTGGAATCCTTGTTCGCATACAGAGGAATTAACTCCTCTACCGGGCGGTCACCTTCTGCAAAAAATAGAATGACAGCAAAAAGAGCAATAAAGATGCCCCCAAAAATCTTAGCGATTGTTTTCATATAATTGATTAAATACCATTTTGAATGTGCTGTGTGTTTGGCCTCTAAAGGTAACCTCAGGACCATAAACGAATAAATTTCCTTTGCCCACTTTCGCTTGGAAAGCTGCGACACCATCTTGTAAATAGACCTGACCAAAAGCCCAGCCACTTCTCAACGTCTTATCTGAGGCAAACCAGGCTAATGGTGTCAATACACCATGAGAAATCGCCTCTGGAGCTAATTTAAATACGGGGCTAGCCGCAAAGATAACATCCGCTTTAGGTGCCATTCCCCAGTTAGCTGGCAAATTTTGATCAACAGCCACTTGCATTACACTACCCGGAATGTAGAATTTCTCACCCGGCAAATTACGCTCTTTTCCAGCTACCATTTCCACTAGCGCATTCTTTACAGGTAAATTTAAATGATACGCTAGGTTAGAACTCGATCCTATGGTAATCACATCACCCCCTTCTTCTAAGAAAGCGCGTAAGGCTGGAACCGATTTTGCCACCGTAATTTTACCCATTGTTTCGTGGAATTCAGCTGGAATATCTGCCTCTACAGGTTCTTTCTCATCCCACTCGCTTGCTGGCTCTGGTCTTAAGCCAGGAATGGCTCCTTTGACATAAATCAACACATCGAATTTCGAGCGGAGTCCACCTTTATCAATCTCTTTGGCATAGACTAATTTGAAATCAAAATGATGCTGCTCTAAAATCCAACGTAACCAACCTGAGGGCATAGACCCACCATAGGTATCCCAAAGACCGACTCTTTTAGTACCCACTTTAGCTGATACGCTAACAGGCAGAGCACTTAATGCTTGAGTTTTCACGGAAGCTTTCGCTAGCATATCTGCCGCAGCCGCACTGTGCTTCACATAAAAAGCAGAAGCGTTTTTCGACACTTCGATACCCGCTTTTAACAAATCATTCAACAAAGTGAAGGATGCATTATCCGAAGTAGAGAAGGAATAATAAGCACCAGTAGCAAACATAGGTTTTGCCTGCTGAATTTCACCATAGGGAACTGTTTCGAAGGGTCCATTTACGTCTTCCAAAACTCGGTCAAATTGAACCCCCATCGTATAGGCAGGAGTCCAACCAGCGGCGTCATAAGGACGTACCGGAGGGCCACCTGGGTATTGGAAGTCATTCGGATGATCTTGTGGCTCGAACATATCGAGCACATGTGCCCGAAAGGCTTGATTTGTTTTCACAACATAAGAACCAGCTGGATAGGCTTTACCATTCGCTTCAAAGGCCTTAGTCGCCTTTTCTATGCGAATACCGCTCTTGATCAAGATGTTGATAAACGCAATACTAGAAGTAGTTTGATCTGCTGACAGGATATAAGAACGCGCATCACGTGTCTTCGGATTTTTATATACTAGCGCATATAAACTATCTGTTTTGGATTTGTAATTACCACCAGAAACTTCCGCTAATTTCTCCACTTTATTAGGAGACATCGTCCAGTAATCCTGTGAACCCAAATCAATAGATTTCTTACCCATCTTGTAGATGTTCATTAACACTTCTTCGCGGTACCGCGTCGCATAATTTAAGACGGCATAGTTCAAAGAAAGCGAGTAATCGATTGAGTTCTTGAAGAACCATTTACGCGGTGTAATCGGGAATGGGGTCGCCGAATTAGGAATCAAGCGGTTTGGAACCAAAGGAATGGTGGATGGGGTCGGATCCCCGATGATCTCCGTTAATAAACCGATGATATTGTGGTAATAGGCTGTGGTGCGTAATCCACCGTTCCACCAAGTCGAATAGACCGAACCTGATTTCATCGTGTAGCCTGGTTTTCCTTCTGCGTTTAAACGTGAACTCATGGCCGCACCTAAAGCGTCGATTCCTGTGATTAATAATGGATCATAGATGTAATTGAATGGATCGCGGTAAGGAGGTCCTGCAACTACCGTTCCTGCTGGGCCTGTTTGGTGGTGATTGTACAGGATTTGAGGCATCCATTCGATGTATTGTTGGCGAGACATATTCGTCGTTTCGCTCATGTTCATCATGTAGAAATCGCGGTTATTATCGTGTCCGATGTATTTCTCATATAATCGCGGTAGATTATAGGTTGAGCGTTTCAAGGTATCTGCCTTCCGCATGTACCAATTAGAAACGAGTTCCTGGCCATCTGGGTTTGCGTGAACGAAAAGGATGATGGTGTTTTGAAGAATACGTTTTGTTTCTTCGTCGTTACGCGTGGTAAACTGGTAGATGGACTCGATCCACTGGTGAATTCCCACTGTTTCTGTGGCGTGCAAACCGCCGTCGATCCAGACGATGGCCTTTCCTTCTTTGGCCAACGCCTTCGCCTCCTGCTCAGACAAACCTTCCGCCCGTGCTAAGCGCTGCGAAATCGCTTTGTACTTAGCTAAATTCTTAATATTCGCTGGATCAGAAACGATCACCATGTATTGATTTCTTCCCTCCTCCGTCTTCCCAATCGACTGTAATTTTACGCGATTAGAAGACGCAGCCACCTTTTTTAGATAAGCCTCCGTTTGGGTAAACGTAGCTAAATGGTAGTTATCGCCTATGTTAAAGCCAAAATGCGATTTAGGACTAGGAACCTGCGCGCTGACAGTCAGCGACGCAAATAAAAATAGTAGTAAGATTTTTTTCATATGTTAAATCAGGTAAGCTTTAAAGATAGAAATATAGAAATATAGAAATTAATATTTAGCTTAGCGGCTGAAAATTTACATAACTATGAATAAAAAAGTATCCTTTATTGGCCTGATTGCAATGGCCGCTTTGAGCATGATGTCCTTAACGAAGGCTCCTGCTGTTACAGAAGAACCTGCAGAGGTTAACTATACCAAATATTGTGCGTCTTGCCACGGTGAAAAAGTGGAAGCGTTCGTGGACCGCAAATGGAAACACGGAGACAAAAAATCAGACATTCTAGGCAGTATTACGAATGGCTACCCAGATGCAGGAATGCCTACCTGGAAAGAGGTTTTGACTCCTAAGGAGATTGAAAAACTGGCGGATCTAATCGTTGAAAACTTAGCCGGTGTGGAACAATACAAGTTCGCAAACAAACCGACTTCGAACATCTTCAAATCAGATGGAATGACGATCGTTTTAGATACGATTGCGACCGGTTTTGACAGCCCTTGGGGTTTTGTACAGTTACCTACGAATGACTACCTGGTTACCGATCGTTCAGGTATTTTGTATCAGGTAGACCAAAAACGTAACAAAACAGCTATCACAGGCATACCTTCCGTTTTTGCTCAAAGTCAAGGTGGTTTATTAGATGTGGCGTTGCATCCACAATACGAGAAGAATGGTTGGGTCTATTTGTCTTATTCAAAATTCAAGATGGAGGATGGGGCCAAAGTCAATACAACGGCTATCGTTCGTGGAAAGATCAAAGATAATAAGTGGGTAGAAGCACAGGAGATTTTCGAGGCAAAACCCTACACGAAAACCACTTACCATTATGGTTCTCGCATTACGTTTGACAAAAAAGGTTATCTTTTCTTCTCTGTGGGAGAACGCGGAATGGAGAAGGTATTTCCACAAAATTTAGATAATGACAACGGTAAAATCCACCGTTTGAATGATGACGGAACGGTTCCTGCCGATAATCCATTTAAGAATTCTAATCACCCTAGTATCTATTCGTACGGACAACGCAACCCTCAAGGTTTAACCACGAATCCGTGGACTGGGGATATCTGGGAGACCGAGCACGGTCCTCGTGGCGGTGATGAAATTAACCTTATTCAGCCTGGAAAGAACTACGGCTGGCCCGTAATCACCTATGGTATTAATTATGATGGAAAACCAATTTCCGCTATCTCTAAAAAAGAAGGCATGGAGCAACCTGTTTCCTATTTCATTCCTTCTATCGCCCCATCAGGTTTAACTTTTGTAACTGGCGATAAATACCCAGCTTGGAAAGGCAATTTGATGATTGGATCGCTTCGTTTCAATTATTTGAACCGGGTGGAAATGAAGAATAACAAGGTGGTGAAGCAAGAGAAGGTCTTGTTAAACGTGGGCCGTATGCGTAATGTACAGCAAGGCCGCGATGGCTATTTATATATTGGGGTGGAGAGCCCTGGGATGATGTTCCGTTTGCGTCCGCAATAGAGTATAGAGTAGAGATTATAGAGTATAGATAAGAGATGGTCCGGAGGCAATAAGTCCGGAGGCTTTATCTCTACTCTCTACTCTCCTCTCTCTACTCTTATAATTTACTATACTATCAAAAAAAGGGCTTCGGCCCTTTTTTTTGATTCCAACTTTATGCTTTGTGCTTTATTCTTTGTGCTTTAAACGTAAAATTAACCATTGGTCAATAATCACTTCTTGAGGCCACGTTTTTTCAAGAACTTTGCCCGATGAAATTAATTGCATTATTACTTGTTTGTTCTGTTACGGCTTTTGGCCAAAATTCAATACACCTACTTCTACAAGATTCCAATAAAGAAGCGCTACCATTTGCAACGGTGCTGCTAAAGAAAACCGCCGATTCGAGCCTGGTAAAAGGCATGAATACGAATGAAAATGGCGAACTAAAGGTAGCTAAATTACCTCTGGGCAAATTCACTTTAACCATTCAATCAACGGGATTCAAACCTGCCATAATCATTCTAGATGAGATATTGGCCGATACTCAAATCGAATTAGGCATCATCACACTTCTGCCTTTGAGCACTGAATTAGCAGAAGTGAAAGTAACAGCCACGAAACCATTCATCGAAAAAAAGCTGGACAAGACAATCGTGAATGTAGAGAACTCAGCAATGGCGGCGGGAAACACCACCATGGAATTGTTAGAGCGGTCTCCGGGTGTGATTGTGGACAAGGATGGCAATATTTCTTTGCGCGGAAAATCGGGCGCTTCCATCATGATTGATGGAAAAATCTCCTACTTGACAGGTGCTGATTTAGCCAATTATTTAAAGAATTTACCAGCTGACCAAATCTCTCAGTTAGAGATCATGGCCAACCCCTCTTCTCGCTATGATGCAGCAGGAACGGGTGGAATTATCAACATTAAGTTGAAAAAGAATTCGAACATTGGGTTGAATGGTTCGGCGAATGCTACGATAGCGCAAGGGATTTATTCACGCCAAAGTACGGGTGTGAATTTAAATTACCGAAAGAATGGCTGGAACTGGTTTGGAAATGGATCCATCGTAAATAGAACAACGTTAGAGCGCAATAATTTAACGCGTAATTTCAAAGCCCAAAATGAAATATGGGAAAACGGGTTTGCTTTTAAAAATGAGAACCAGACAACCCAATTAAAAGGGGGTGTGGATTGGTATTATTCAAAGAAAACGACTTTAGGGATTTTGGCATCCGCAAACATCAATCAATTTGCCATTAATAATGGATTAAATCAGACTATTCAATTCACAGGTAATGGGACTGCATTATCTAGACTAAATACCTACAATACTGTCGAGAATCCAAGTCACAACTACGCAACTAATTTCAACTTTAAACATGCCTATGACAGCACGGGTCGCGAATTGACCATCGACATAGATTATGCGCGTTTTGTGGATAATAGTGGTTCGAATCTACGAATTTCAAGGTGGAAACTTCAGTACCTTGCGTCCTGACTCTCTCTTGTTAAATAATTCTAAATCCTTTGTAGATCAATATTCCTTCAAATTAGATTATGTCCTACCCTCTTTTCTCAAGTCGAAGTGGGGAGCTGGCTTGAAATCATCCTATGTGAAAACGGATAATGATCTACGATTCCAGGGCAAAAACGATGGGGCACCTGTCTTTACTTTTTTAACTGGCCAAAGCAATCACTTCGTCTATGAAGAACAGATTCACGCGGCCTACCTGAACACAGAACGCGCCATTGGTAAATTCAGTTACCAAATTGGATTGCGTGGGGAGT
>JBIILT010000080.1:0-6603 GCA_044338355.1 Aquirufa sp. | reverse complement strand
TTAACCCATAAAGAACCATAGGTATTAGGAAGTGGTAAAGCCCAGTGAGCTAACCAAGGACGGCCCATGTGGGCTAAGATAAACGAGGCAGCACAAAGTACCGCAAAGATTGTCATCGCCTCCGCAGAGCGGTTGATGGAAGTTCTCCATTTTTGACGGAATAATAATAATACGGCAGAAATCAAGGTTCCCGCGTGACCGATACCCACCCACCAAACGAAGTTCGTGATATCCCAAGCCCAACCTACGGTCTTATTTAATCCCCAAACGCCAATACCTTGCCACCAAGTGTAGAAAAGGCAATAAGCACCATAAATGAATACAAGACAAGAGATCCCGAATGCAATTTTCCATTCTTTTGTAGGCTCTCCCTCTACTTGCTTGCAGATATCGTGGGTAACATCGGAATAAGATTTTCCACCAGTAACTAGTTTCTCTCTTATGGGTGATACAACGTGCGACATATTTTTATTTACTGTTTTACGATTAAAAAATTATGCTTCTTTTTTAGCATCCTTGTTACGAACTTTCTTCAAGTAAGAGACATTAGGCTTTACGTTAATCTCTTCGATTACGTGGAAAGCGCGACCCTCTTTTTCTACTAATAATAATTTCGAGATCTCAGATACCGGATCATTCATATCTCCAAAAGTAATGGCATTCGTAGGACAAGATTGAGCACAAGCTACTTGAATTTCTCCATCTACTGGACGACGTTTCTCCTTCTTAGCCGTCAATTTACCCTCTTGGATACGTTGAACGCACATCGAGCATTTTTCCATTACCCCACGAGAACGAACTGTTACGTCTGGGTTGATCACCATACGTCCTAAGTCGTTATTGAAGTGGAAATCGAAGTCATCCGTTTGGAAATAACGGAACCAGTTGAAACGACGCACTTTGTATGGGCAGTTATTTGCGCAATAACGTGTTCCGATACAACGGTTGTAGGTCATTTGGTTCAAACCTTCTGTTGAGTGCGTTGTTGCCAAAACAGGACAAACAGTCTCGCAAGGAGCATTGTTACAGTGCTGACATAACATCGGTTGGAAAACTACCTCTGGATTATCAGATGCAATCTCTAAACCTTTCAAATCTTCTACCTCTGCGTCAGACGAGTAGTACCGATCGATACGCATCCAGTGCATCTCACGACGGTTAACCACCTCTTGGCGGCCTACTACCGGAACGTTGTTTTCTGCTGAACAGGAGATCACACAAGCAGAACATCCGGTACACGTATTCAAGTCGATCACCATACCCCACGCGTGGTTATTGTATTCGTGACCGTTCCAAAGCGTTAAATCAGTCGCATCCTTTTCTCCTTCAGACGTTTTCACGCGAGGAGTGAAGCTTCCTGCTTTTGCATTTTTTGCAAAGTCAGCTAACATCGTCTCTTGAACGACTGCTTGACGACCCATCACCGTTTGGTGGGTTTGTGTTTGAGCGATATCTTTTGTTTCGCCTGTTGCTGTGATAGAAACACCTTGAGTGCAGGTTCCTACACAAGCTCCATTGATTTCAGAAATGAATGGATAAGCGTTTACACCCACACCGTCAGCAGACTTACCTGCCTTCGTGCGACCGTAACCGATAGCAATGGCAATCGTATCTTGAGCTTGGCCTGGTTGAACTAAAACTGGGAGAGATACTTTATACCCTTTCGCGCTTACCTCAACTACATCACCTTGCTTTAATTTTAATTTAGTCGCAGTGGGTTGCGAGATAGCCGCGTAATTGTCCCAACATGCTTTAGAAACTGGCTCAGGGAATTCTTGCAACCAAGGATTGTTTGCTTGAGAACCTGTACCTAAACCTACTTTTTCGTATACTGTAATCTCTAAGCCGGTTGAAGAAGCAGCGTATGCTTTGCTAATCGCAGCAGCTGCTGCATTCACATCAACGGATGGGCTAGCAGTAGAAATGGATGCTGCAGTTGGTTCAAACACACCTTCGTGAAGTGCATTGTTCCAAGCTACTTTTCCACCTTTTAAGATGTTCTTCTCCCAGTTGCTCTCTAAGTAGGCTTCAAAATTTCCTGACAAACCTGCCCAAGTTAAGAAACTTGACTGTGCTTGACGGGTTTTGAAGATCGTAGAGATCGTAGGTTGTGTTAATGAGTAGAAACCAGCTTTAGGCTCTGCATCATTCCAAGATTCTAAGAAGTGAGAATCTGGTGCAATGAATTGACATAAAGAGGCCGTTTCATCTGCACGATCGTTTGTTGCTAAGCTTACACCTACCTTTGGAAGAGCTGCTGCGAGAGCTGCTCCCATTGGGTGGTTGTACACTGGGTTTGCATTGTAGAAGATAACCGCTGCGATAGAACCCGCACCTGCTTCTTTAATGAAGTTAGCCATCGCCATGTCGTTACCTTGACGGTAGTTGACAGCTAAGCCAGTATTGATCGTTGTGCCATAAGCGCCGACTAAAGCGTTAGCGGCAGCAATAACTTTTTGAATTTCTGGATCATTTGAACCAGCTACGATGATGGAAGCGCCTTTTGAAGCTACTAAATCTTTCGCTGCTTTCTCTAGGTGATCTACTTTAACCGAGGCACCAGCGATGCTAGCTGCTCCAGTTAATTTTGCTACTGCATTATATAACGCTACAGCTACTAAACCCTCTTGAGATGGCTTGTAAGAAGCGCGGTAATCTGCGTTAGCACCTGTGTTAGATAAGATGGTCTCAAATTGGTAGTGACGAGACATGTCTTTTTTACCTCCTTTTTCTGAGCTAACACGGCGAGTGATCGCCCATTGTGCCGCAAATTCAGTAGGAGCAATCCAAGAACCCAAGAAGTCAGCACCTACAGAAACGATTGTTTTTGCTTGGCTGAAATCAATGTTAGGTAAAACGCCACCATGTGCTTGTGTTAAACCATAAGCAGGGTTTGCGTCATAGGTAATGTGTTGTGTTGTTGGGTATTTCGCCGCGAAGTCTGCAATCACTTTCTTCGTAGTAGGAGAAAGGATGGTATTAGAAACGATGCGAATTTGACCACCTTTGGCAGCCACCTCAGCTAATTTTGCTGTAAATGCTTTATCTAATTGATTCCAATCAGTTGCTTTACCAGCAGCCTGAGGACCTTTTAATTTCTCATTATCATATAGACTCAAAACAGAGGCATGCGCACGACCCGAAAGTACCCCTTTCGAGATAGACGATGACTTGTTTCCTTCGATTTTGATTGGACGACCTTCGCGTGTCTTTACTAAGATAGAAGCATAGTCGCCTCCGTCTGTGTAAGTGGATGCGTACCAGTTTGCGATAGTAGGTTCTACATCTTCTGGCTTGTTTAAGTAAGGAATTGAATTCTTTACTGGAGACTCACAAGCTGCTAAAGAAACAGCCGCTACCCCAAATCCTAAGGTCTTTAGAAAATCACGACGATGAGTACCTGCGCCATCTACTAAAGAATCTCCTTTAGCATCCGTTTCAGATGGCATATTGCCAAACTCATTGTGGATATTTTTGACAAACGATGGCTCATTGGTTAACTCCTCAATCCCTTTCCAATACCTCTTGTTCGAATTTTCCATATAATCTTTCTTATTCAGACTAAAATTGAATCTAATTTATTTCTATTAATAGTGGCACTTAGAGCACTCTAAGCCACCGATGTTTTGCACTTTCAAAGGAGTTTTGCTGTCCTTATTATGGACCTCTACTAATTTGTCGTAGTAAGCATTACCTTTTGCGTTCACGTCTGTTTGACGGTGGCAATCGATACACCAACCCATCGTTAACGATGAACGTTGTTCTACTACTTCCATCTTTTCGATTTCCCCGTGGCAGTTTTTACACTCTAAACCACCTACGTTTGTATGTTGTGAGTGGTTGAAGTAGGCCAAATCAGGTAAGTTGTGTACACGCACCCATTGAATAGGCTCGTCTTTTTCTAAAGCTTTGTAGATTTTTTGAATCTCTGGAGACTCACGCTTGATTGCGTTATGACAGTTCATACAAATGTTTGCCGAAGGTACGTTTGCTCCTTTTCCTTCATAAACACCGGTGTGGCAATAGTTACAATTGATTTGGTTGTCGCCAGCGTGTAATTTGTGTGAAAATTTGATCGGTTGCTCTGGCGCATATCCTTGGTGTACACCTATACCGTAGGCTGCATCGATGGTTGCTTTTCCTCCTAATAAGAAGACTAAGACAATGATACCCGTTTTAACAGCTGAATTAGCGGCTAAAGATTTCGCGTTTTCAGAAATCTTGTCAAAAAATGATTTACCTTCTTCTTGTTCCGCTTTTACTAACTTACTTAGTGAGTTTACAATGGATAATAAGGCGATTAATACGATGACCATGATGATTAGTAATCCTATCAAAAGCAATTCCATCATTCCACCAGAGGATTGAGCCGCCGGAGCTGCTGCACCCGCTGCTGGAGCTGCACCTGCTGCTGGAGCCGCTGGGGCTGCATTCGATGCATCGATATAAGCGACAATTCCTTTGATTTGAGCTTCTGAGAAGTTCGGATATGGAGTCATAGCCGCCTTGTTATACTTGTTGTATAGCTCGTTTGCATACTTGTCTCCTGAAGCAATAACTGCTTGTGGATTATGTACCCATTTCACGATCCATTCGATAGGTCGACGCTCGCTAATCCCCTTTAAACCAGGGCCTACCAATACTTCGTCTGTCGATGCGTGACATGCCGCACAGTTGTTTTTAAATAAAGTTTCACCTTCTGCTGCATCTTGTGCATAGGTAGCTGTCGTAGTAGCAACTAAAAATAAGAAGGAAAATAGAAACTTAACGAGCGTTAATTTTTTGAAACACATAAATATAGATTTTCTCATATTAATTCAGTCCGCAAAACTACAATTCGAATTTTTAGGAAACAATTAATTGCCTATTCATTTTTTGTATTTTTTTAATCAATTTAATTATTTAGAATTTTTCAAAATAAAGCCCTACAATTAAAATTGAACTATTTTTAGAATATTTTGCAATATGGTTATGGGCATAAAAAAACCTTCCAGATTGGAAGGTTTTTGGAGGTTTCGAGCGGATTCGAACCGCTGTAGAAGGTTTTGCAGACCTCTGCCTAGCCACTCGGCCACGAAACCAATTAATAGGGATGCAAATTTAGCTTTTTTTAATAAAGGAGCAAAGTTCTGGTTGAAAAAAATAGTCGATAGTCACTAGTCGCTATTCACTAGTCGCTAGTCACTAGTCCGTAGGGACATTTATCATTCACCATTTATCGTTTACCATCTTTACTCTATACTCTCTACTCTAATCTCTCTGACTCCCGACTAGCGACTATCGACTATCGACTAGCCCAGCGTGAAAACCGAAATCTCCGGCGGCATCCCCACCCTGCCTGGATAGCCTAAATAGCCATATCCTCGATTCACATAAATTTGCTGCTCACCCTCTTGGTACAAGCCAGCCCATTGTTTATAGACATATTGAGCTGGAGACCAGCGCATTTCGGCGATTTTAACGCCAAACTGTGTGCCGTGCGTATGACCTGCAAAAGCCACATCTATGTCTTTGTATTTTTTGGTAACCTCCGCATTCCAGTGGTTGGGGTCGTGTGATAATAGGAGTTTTGCCGACGCTTCTTCCGTCCCTTTGTGCGCTTTCTCTAAGTTGCCGTACCAGGGGAAACGACCTAAACCGATGTTTTGGACCCCAATAATGGCTAATTTTTCACCCGATTCTTCTAAGAAGCGGTGCTCATCCATTAACAGATTCCAACCCATTAATTCATGGGCTTTCATCAGGTCTTTAAGATTTTGCTTTTTAGCCTCTGGGCTACTCCAACGCACATAATCACCATAATCGTGGTTGCCTAATGTACTGAAAACACCTAGAGGAGCTTTGACCTTATTGAAAACATCGAAGTAGTTCTGCACCTCTTTGGACTCATTATTGACTAAATCCCCGGTGAAGAAAACGACGTCTGCTTTTTCGCGCATTAGCATCTCCACGCCCCCTTTAACGGCGGTTTTGTTGAAAAAAGAACCTGTGTGGATATCCGAAATCTGGGCAATTTTTAGACCCTTAAAGGCAGAAGGCAAGCCCTTTATTTTCAAAGGAATGTGTTCTACAGTGTAGTCATGGGCACCGGAAATAATTCCAAAAGCAAAGGTAGCTGCCGGCACCGCACCTACTGCTAACGCTGCCTGAGAAAGGAATTCGTGGCGAGAGATGGCACTTGGGTCTTTCTTTAGTACTTTTTTAGTCCCCCATCTGAAAAAACGGGTGATATCTTCTAGTAACAAGAAGATAATAATAAAGAGTTTAGTGATAACGGAGATCATTACGATGGCCATAAAGGTCATCCGGATTTCATTTTTCCAAGCGTTTATAGGCAACGCATTGTAGGATAAGATTCCTACAAGAATAAAAAGTGTAAAACCCCAAAAAACATTTTTTGCGGTAGTTTGAATACTTTGTCGAGAATTTCTAAATGCGGTTTTGACCGCCATCCAAACGTAATAGTCAAGCGCGATTAACACAATACTGATAAAAGGCACAAAAAACATTTTATTCATAGCACTTAAACTATCTTTGCGATTCAATTGTTCCAAAGGTGCAAAATTACATGAAAAAGACGATAAGTATTTACGGGGGCGGTTG
>JBIILT010000079.1:0-6616 GCA_044338355.1 Aquirufa sp. | reverse complement strand
GGGGACTATTTATGCCAAAAACTGGAAAGTCTTAGATACCGAAGGCAATAAAGCCTTAGTCAATACGACGCTTCAGTTTCCTGAGGGGAAACCCTTTGAACTGGATATTCAGGCAAACCTTGATCGCTACAAGCTCTTAAATACGAGTAGAGGGCCTAATTCGATTTATTACGGATTAGGTTATGCATCAGGTCCTATGCGGGTTTCTGGATCAGTGGATAACTTGATTGTTTCAGCAGATTTAAAGACCGAAAAAGGGACCAGATTATTCATTCCTTTAGATCGGGAGGAGGATGCAACAGAGGCGGAGGATTACAGTTTTGTGAGTGAATTAAAAGACGCGGATCTAACGTTAGTAGCCGCCGCTGTATCCACGAAATTGCAAGAAGATGGAATAACGCTTGACCTGCGTTTGGCTTTAACACCGGAGGCTTACGGCGAGGTGCAGTTTGATGCGAAGAAAGGTGATGTGATGCGCATGTACGGATCGGGTGATATTAAGATGAATTTGGACAAAAAAGGAGCCTTCAAAATGGTGGGTGACTATGCCATTGACCAAGGAGATTATACCTTCACTCTTCAAAATTTGATAAATAAAAAGTTCGCCATTCAGCGTGGTTCTAAGATCTCTTGGACGGGGGATCCATTAGAGGCTAATGTGAATATCAAGGCGATTTACACGCAATATGCCTCTTTGTTTCCGATCTTGTTAGATACGACGAATAAGAGTAATCTGCCGGAGTTTAACCGTCGTTATCCGGTAGATGTGACGATTAGTTTGCAAAACCGATTATTATCTCCTAATGTAAATTTTGATATAGGTATTCGGGATTATCCGAAGGACATGACCTTGAATGGGGCGGTGACGGCATTTACAAATCGGATTAAAACAGATGATCAGGAGCTAACCCGTCAGGTGAGTAATATCTTGTTGTTTGGGCAATTGGTTTCTCCTTTTGGGGGAAGCGGTTTAGCACTCGGAAATTTGATGGGTAACTTCACCGAAATGCTATCGAATCAGCTCAGTAATTTGGCCTCTAAAATAAACAAAGACCTAGATATTTCAGTCTCCCTAGGCGGTGGTGCTTTGAACCAAGATATACTTTCGAATTTACAGTTACGTGCTTCTTATAACTTTAATGATCGCTTGCGCATAACCCGCAGTGGTGGATTCACCGATGCTCGAAATCAAACAAGTCCTCAAATATTATTGGGGGATTGGGCACTAGAATGGTTTGTGAAACCGGATGGCAGTTTGCGTTTAAAGACGTATAATCGAAATGTGCAGACCACCATCTTGGGCTCTTTTAACTCGTATCAAATTAATCAAACTTTAGGAGCCAGCTTACTTTACAACAAGGGTTTCAATACCTTCTTTTGGCAAAAGAAGAAATAAAAAAAGGCCACCCTTTCGGATGGCCCATTTTAAATTTTTTAGAAGAGATTATTTAACTTCAAATGCGCCCGTTCCTATTAAGAAACCTTCTGCATATAATTCAACAGAATACTTACCAGGCTTGTATACCACTGGACCACGAGGGTAGGTAACGGCTACTGTTTGGCCATCATTTGTGTATTCAAATGTTTGCTTAGTCGTGTAGGCTAATTCTTTTCCATTTTGAGTCATGCGGCCAGAACCGATGGCTTCATCTGATAAAGTAGCGCCTTCAGCGTCTAACACACGAATGTAAACGGTCTTGTTTTCTAACTTCGTAATAGGATTCGCTGCTAAGCTAAAAACCACTTTCAATTTCTCGATTTTCTTTCCATTCAAACGCGTTCTTTCTGTCTCTTTTCCTTTTGCATTAACCGCTAACACTTTCACATTTTGCGCTTTCAAAGCAGCTGCAATACTAACTTTGCGGGCTAATTCTTTGTTCTTTTCGCTTACAGAAGTTAGCGTATCAGCTAACGTTTTGTTTTGGTTTTTTAATCCAGAATTCTCTGTATTTAACGTCGTATTCTGAGTCGTTAATGTTTGGTTGTTTTCTGTTAAAATTCCGTTTTGCTTTTTCAACTCAACAATTTCGCCATCCTTTGTTGTCAAAACCGCATTGTACTCTTTGATCTTCGCTTCGTAAGAGGCGATCGTTGCATGGTTTGAACTCTTTAAAGAGGCTTTATCTTGTTCTAATTGTACTTTCAAAGCTTCTAAGTCAGCTACTTGACCGCCTAAAGATTTGATTTCAGCGATTTTAGCATCTAATTGAGTAGAGATTGAATCTAAAGAAGAACGTGTATTAGCTAGTTCAGTTGCTTTTTGTTCAATTTGAGTTGCTTGATCCTTCGTTGTTTGATATGAACGGAAGTACAAAACTCCTAATACTGCCGTTAGCACAGCTAAGACAATTAGGGCAGTTTTTGAATTGTTATTTGGCGATTGTTCCATTTGTTATAAATTGATATTTAAGGGTTTATGTTTTTTACTGGCGCAAAATTACAAAATAAAGTCCACATTTCGGGGGGTATTTCGGATTGAAGTCTCTTTTTGATTAATTTGCATTCCATAATTTAACCCTATGCCTACATACGACTTTATTGTCATCGGTTCTGGAATTGCAGGATTATCCTACACGGTAAAAGTCGCAGACTATTTTAAGGAGAGAGAAATTCCCGTTAAAATAGCCTTGATTACAAAAACCGTGGCCGAAGAAACGAACACGAAATACGCACAAGGTGGGATTGCAACGGTGTGGGATACAGCGGATTCATTCGAAAAACATATCGACGACACGATGGTGGCGGGGGATTTTGTGAGTGATCGCAAAGTGGTGGAAATCGTGGTAAAAGAGGCACCTGATCGCCTCAAGGAATTGATTGAATATGGTACGGAATTTGATCGCCAGGCAGATGGAAGTTTTGATTTAGTCAAAGAAGGAGGTCACTCAGATAAACGCATTTTGCACCACAAAGATTCCACAGGAAATGAAATAGAAAGGGCACTATTAGCAAAAGTAAAATCATACAAAAGCGTTGATTTCTTCACACATTATTTCGCGGTGGACCTAATTACTCAACATCATTTAGGGGAGAAAGTGACGAAGGATACGCCGGGGAAAAAGTGTTTTGGGGTATATGTATTGAACCTCAAGACGAATAAAATTGAAACTTTTTTAGGGAAAACAACGCTTTTGGCGACTGGCGGAATCGGTCAAGTCTATCAATCGACAACCAATCCAACGATAGCAACGGGTGACGGTATCGCGATGGCTTATCGTGCGAAAGCTTTTGTGCAAGGAATGGAATTCATTCAATTTCACCCGACTGCTTTGTACAACCCAGGAAAGAAACCATCCTTCTTAATTTCGGAAGCAGTACGTGGTCACGGGGGAATCTTAAAGAACCAAGACGGGACTACTTTTATGGAAAAGTACGATGCGCGATTGTCTTTAGCACCTCGGGATATTGTGGCTCGGGCGATCGATTCAGAAATGAAAACGCATGGTACCGATCACGTATTTTTAGATACTAGGCATATTCCGAAAGAGGAAATTCTACAGCATTTCCCCATGATATTCGATCATTGTCTTCGGGTATTGGGAATAGATATGTCCAAAGAAATGATTCCGGTCGTTCCCGCACAGCATTATTTATGTGGCGGAATTATTGTGAATGAATACAGCCAAACCAATATTGAAAATCTCTATGCCGCAGGCGAATGTTCCTTTACGGGATTGCATGGGGCGAATCGATTAGCATCCAATTCCCTTTTAGAAGCCATTGTTTATTCGCACCGGGCCTTTGAAAAGTCTGTTTCCGAATATGGAACGCAGGTCTTGCCAGACAGAATTCCATCGTGGAATGATGACGGCACACGCCATCCGGAAGAGATGGTCCTAGTGACGGAAATGACCCGTGAGCTAGAGTCAATCATGTCGAATTATGTGGGGATTGTACGGACGGATCGCCGTTTGAAAAGAGCCTATGATCGTTTGGAATTAATCTATTTAGAGCATGAGGAATTGTACCGCCAATCGAAAATTACGGTGCCTTTATGTGAATTAAGAAATATGATTAATGTGGCCTATTTGATTATCAAACACGCGCGGGCACAACAAGAAAATAAAGGTTTGCACTATAACCTAGATCTGATTCTTTAGGTAAGAAACGATTACATCTAATCCTTTTTCGAAGTGGTGGTTGTTCGGGATCACGATGTCGCAGCTGCGTTTGTGAGGACGAATGTATTCCTCGTAAGTCGGTTTTACGTGGTATTTCCAGCGGTACATCACATCTTGTAAATCGTATCCGCGCTCCTCATTATCACGTTTGATTCTTCGCTTTAATTTGATTTTATCTTGTGCGTCGATGAAGATTTTGAGGTCCAAAAGTTGGGCCACTTCCGGGAAGTGAAACACAAAAATCCCCTCCACAACTAGAATTTTACGCGGATGAAAATGCAACATGCTAGGTATTTTCTCCGTGTTATTGAAGGTGTATTCGACACGACTTACTACCTCTCCATCCCGTAAACGTTCGATGTCAGCCGCAAAAGCTTTGTCGTCAATGGCCCCTGGAAGATCGAAGTTCTCAATTCCGTTGTGATCTTTAGTTTGGTGTTCGATGGGACGGTAGTAATTATCCTGGGACAAAAGACAGATATCGTCCGTTTCAAACTGCTCCATTAATCGGCCTAAAAAGAGGGTTTTACCTGAGGCACTACCTCCTGTGATACCGATAATAAAGGGACGTTCGATTGTTGACATGTGTGATTAATTCCGCTACAAATTTGCGAAAAGGATTTTATTTAAGCTAAAAAACAACTTTCATTTTCGGAATTTGAGGTAAACGGCTACCTCGTCTTTCACTTGTGTAACCACATGATGAAGTCCTATTCGCTCGAATTCTTCAATGATTTCTCTTTCGAAAAATAAGTCTTTCCCACATCCATCGTGCTGCAATCGCTCTACTTTCGAAATCTCTTCCTCGATGATGACGATGCCGCCTTCGTTTAATGCTGCTTTGATTTTCGCTAGCATGGCCGGGCGATCTTCGAATTCATGCCAGGCGTTGAAGATCCAAATCTGGTCTTTATTTTGTAGCGTTTCAGGATTCAATTCAACATCCGTTTGCCATTCCAATCCAGTTTTTTCCGTAAAGTAATCGATACTTTCCGCTATGTCCTCCTTGTCTACTAAGGGGTCTACAAATGCCATTTTTTTCGCCGGATTGTGCAGGCAAAGACTAACTTCCCACCAGCCATAGCCACATCCAATAGATGCGATGTGATCTTCATTTTGCCAAAGCGCAAATTCGTAGAATTCTTTCATAGACTCGCAATTTAAGGTATATTTGGCCAATAAAATAAAACAAGATGGCTATTTTTATTGCACCTACGGCCAGCGTGATGGGCCGAGTTTTCATTTCCAAAGATGTATCAGTTTGGTATGGCGCAGTGATTCGAGCGGATGTGGAAGAAATACATTTAGGTGAAGGCTGTAACATTCAAGACAATGCCGTTCTGCATGCAGATGAAGGCGATAAAACTATTTTAGGGGCAAACGTGACTGTCGGCCACGGAGCTATTATTCACGGCGCTGAAATAGGCGAGGGGAGTTTAGTAGGGATGCAGGCAACGGTTTTAAATAGGGCTAAAATAGGTAAGTTTTGCCTCATAGGCGCGCACGCCTTAGTTACCGAAGGTATGGAAATACCCGATTATTCCCTCGTTTTAGGAACACCCGCTAAAGTGGTAAAAACCCTCAACGAAGATCAGATCAATCGTCTGAAATTTGGTCCTCCTCATTATGTAAAAATGGGAGCTGAACATAAGTCAGGCAAATTTCCCTTGTTAACCGCAGCAGATTTCGAATAATGGAACTCATACTCATTCGCCACGCCCACGCGGGTCCACACACCGCTGACGATAAAGGCCGCCATCTCTCAGAAAGAGGAATTGAAGAAGCACTTCTCTTAGGAGAGTGGATGCATTTGAAGCAATTTCCAGCAGGGTTTTGGTTGATTTCCGATGCCATTCGTACACGCGAAACAGCAGAATTGCTCGGTAAGCCCTTCTCAGAATTTGAGTTAGCTGAATTTTGGTATATCTCTAGCGGCCCCGATTATTTAACTGAAATCACAAAGCGCACCGAGCCTATTCTTTATCTAGTGGCACATAATCCGTCTATTTCCTATCTAGCCTCCTATTTAACGGGTGAAATGATCCAAATGGAAACTGCCGGTTGTGTATCTTTGCACTTCCCAGGTCTTAATTCCTGGTCAGAAATTACCAAAGGCTCTGGCATTATTTCTCATCAACTATGAACAAGAATCAAAAAATCTTTCGCTGGGTGTTAATACTTTTTACGCTGTTGATGATTGCACTGGCCGTGCAGATGGCGGTGAATACGACGGCGCCATGGAATAAAAAAGCGGCTTTAAAATCCAGAAATCGTCCTGCGGAATGATTTCTTAGATTTTTAACCCGTTTTTTATCTGGAGAGTTAGGGAATAAGTCGTCCTTCGGTCTTGGTCGCTAGTCGCTAGTCGCTAGTCGATAGTCGATAGGATAAAATGAAGAGATAAAATTACAGATATTTCATAAATGCATCGCCGGAGGCGATTCAAACTCTATGCTTTATTCTTTGTGCTTTATGCTTTAGATCTATACTCTCTT
>JBIILT010000078.1:0-6735 GCA_044338355.1 Aquirufa sp. | reverse complement strand
GGAATCGATCGCGTGGGTCTCGTGAATGATGTGACCCGCTTGATTTCAGAGAAGCTACAGGTGAACATTACAGCGTTGTCGATCGGGGTGAAAGATGGATTATTTGAAGGTCAAATTTCACTCATGGTGCAAGACACCGACCACCTCGATAGCTTAAGTGCTGAAATGGAACAAGTTCCTGGCGTAATCGAAGTGGAGCGGAAAGTTTCTTAGTTTTTGTCGGTTATTTTTGCTTATTTTACGTCGTTTTTTTCCCATAAATGTCCCAAGAATTAGATAAACTAGATTCAGTAAAAAAGATCTTCACTGCCTACCTGGAAAACAAGGGTTTGCGGAAGACTCCAGAGCGCTTTGCGATTCTGGAAGAGATCTATTTACGGGACGATCACTTTGATGTGGAGGAGCTGTATATCTCCATGAAAAACAAGAAATACCAAGTCTCTAGAGCCACAGTTTATAATACACTCGATGTGTTAGTGGAATGTGATTTAGTAGTAAAACACCAGTTTGGTCGCAATCAGGCGCAGTTCGAGAAGTCTTATGGACGTCGTCAACACGATCATTTAATCTGTACCGATTGCCACAAAGTCACCGAATTTTGTGATCCTCGGGTTCAAACCATCCAGAGTTTAGTAGGTGAAATGTTGCAATTCAATGTAATGCACCATTCCCTGATTTTTTACGGTTCTTGTACGAATAAGAATTGTGAACACAGAGATAATTACCAAGCAAGAAATCAAGAATAAAACAATATTATGGCAGTTGATGTATTATTAGGCTTACAATGGGGTGATGAGGGAAAAGGAAAGATCGTAGATGTTTTAGCGCCCAAATATCAAGTAGTAGCGCGTTTTCAAGGCGGGCCTAACGCAGGCCACACCTTAGAATTTGACGGATTCAAGCATGTGCTGCATCAAATCCCCTCTGGGATTTTCCGCCAAGAAGTTCAAAACATCATCGGTAACGGGGTGGTTTTGGATCCTATCATCTTCAAAAAAGAAATCGACGGATTAGCGCATTTTAATTTAGACTTGCGCAAGAACTTAGAGATCTCGAAGAAAGCATCGATCATCTTGCCTACGCACCGTTTATTAGACGCGGCCTATGAAAAAGCAAAAGGTGATGCAAAAATTGGTTCTACTTTGAAAGGTATCGGACCTACCTATACAGATAAAATCTCTCGCCAGGGATTACGTGTAGGAGATATGATTTCACCTGATTTTCCTACCAAATACAAGGCATTAGTTGATCGCCACAAAGCGATTTTAGATGTATATAAATTCGAATATGATTTAGCAGCAGCCGAGAAGGAATTCTTCGAAGCCGTTGCATTCATGAAGGAATTCCGTTTAGTGGATTCTGAATATTCCGTGAACCACGCCATCAATGCAGGAAAAACCATCTTAGCAGAAGGCGCACAAGGTTCTCTATTGGACGTAGACTTCGGTTCTTATCCTTTCGTTACTTCTTCGAATACAATCACCGCAGGAGCTTGTACGGGTTTAGGTGTGGCACCTAAAAACATCGGTGAGGTTTTCGGTATCTTCAAAGCGTATGCGACGCGCGTGGGCTCTGGCCCATTCCCTACAGAATTAGAAGATGAAGTAGGCGAAAGAATGCGGGTGGAAGGTCGCGAATTCGGTTCTACCACCGGTCGTCCGCGTCGTTGCGGTTGGATTGATTTGCCAGCTTTGAAATACGCCATGATGATCAATGGGGTGACGCAGTTGATTATGATGAAGGCGGATGTCTTGAATATCTTTGACGAAATCCTCGTGTGTACGGCTTACGAAATGCCAGATGGTACAATCACCGACCAAATCCCTTTCGAAATCACAGATATCAAAGTGAAGCCGGTGTACGAAACCTTGAAAGGTTGGGCTTGCAGCCTAGAAGGCATGCGTGACTTTAACGAGTTGCCAGTTGAGCTTGCAGATTATATTAAATTCTTAGAAAAGCACTTGAACTTACCAATTAACTTCATTTCTACCGGTCCTGACCGCGAGGCTTGTGTGTTAAGAGGTTCTCTAGCATAACAAATGGAAGGGGTTTCTTTAGCTGATTTGTATAAATTCGACGAGATCTACTGGGTCCCGCAGGATAAGACGGAATCGCAGCTAGCGGAATCCCCTACTATTGAAGTCGCTTCTGAAACTATAGCGGAAGTAAAGCCTAAAGTATCCACTCCTTGGGTGGTGGTAGGCCAAATCGCCGAAGTCGAACTCACCCGCCTTAAACTCATTTTCTCCGCTCCTCCCTTAGTTTTAGGGCCCGCCGAATGGTCTGTTTACACTCCATCGGAGGAAGAGCCAAGTCTTTCTGAATTCCTTAAAGAAACGAGCGCTCAGCGCTATATTTTCATAGGCCAGCAGCCTGCGGCTTGGCAAGGGGAATTACCTACCACCGAGATCGACAAAATCGAATCAAAATTAGTCTATTTCTTTCCGCGCTATATTTCATCGCTGACGGATGCGGAGAAGACGCTGAAGATGGCGTTTTGGAATGCGCTCAAAGAGATAAGAGAGTAAAGAGTATAGAGAGGAGATTAGAGATAAGAGAGCAAAGAGTAAAGATGGTTTTATCTCTACTCTATACTCTCTAATCTATACTCTTTTACAGCGCATACCTCGCCAACGGACTCACATCCTGCCCACAAAATTCCCCTGCCTCTGCCTTGAAATGTCCCGCCATAGCGATCATTCCCGCGTTATCGGTACAGTAACTGAAGGCGGGAATGAAAACCTCCCAACCCATTTCAGCGCCCATTTCGGTTAGTTTTGTACGTAAACCTGAGTTAGCAGAAACGCCACCGGCGATGGCGATTTGAGTGCAGTTCATTTCTTTCATCGCCTTTTTCGTTTTGCGAAGAAGCATGTCGATGAGGGATTTTTGGACGGAGGCGCAGATGTCTGCTTTGTTTTCTTCGATGAAGTTCGGATTGTTTTTGACCTCTTTTTGTAGGAAGTAGAGGATGGCGGTTTTGATGCCGGAGAAACTAAAGTTGAGGCCGGGCATTTCGCCTAGCGAGAAGGGGAAGCGGTTAGGGTTACCTTCTTTGGCCAACTTATCGATCAAAGGACCACCTGGATAAGGTAGACCGATCAGTTTTGCAGTTTTGTCAAAAGCCTCGCCCACGGCATCGTCCTGTGTCTCGCCGATGACCTCCATGTCGAGCGCCGATTTCACCCAAACCAATTGCGTGTGTCCACCACTGACAGTCAGGCAAAGAAAGGGGAATGCAGGCTTAGGATCCTCGATAAAATGCGCCAAAACGTGCGCCTGCATGTGATTTACTTCGATTAGGGAGATGTTCAGACTGAGAGCTAACGATTTTGCAAACGAGGTGCCGATTAATAAAGCCCCCAAAAGCCCAGGGCCCCTTGTGAAGGCAATGGCATTCAGTTCATTTTTGTTTATATTTGCTTTTTGCAGGGCCTCTGTCACGACAGGGATGATCGATTTTTGATGAGCTCTGCTGGCTAATTCGGGAACGACGCCACCCCATTCCGTGTGGATGAGTTGTGTCGAGATGATGTTAGACTTTAAAATGCCGTCCACCATCACGGCAGCCGAAGTTTCATCGCAAGAAGATTCAATAGCCAGTAGCTTCATAAAAGTAGAATTCTGCGCAAAAATACGGCAATATGGTCAAATATCTCAAAATCTTCGTCAAAACAATCCTGTATGGGTTGCTGGGGATTTTTTTGTTGATTTTTGCAACCATTCTACTACTCAGAGCTCCCGTTAACCAGACCTTATTAGCGAATTATTTAACGCCTAAAGTCGAAAAGGCGATCGGTTATCCGGTAAAAATTCAAGGAATTCAAGTCAAGTTTTTTGACGAAGTCAGCATTAAAGGATTGGAAGTGAAAGACCCGTGGGGAGCGAAAATGATTCAGATTGACCAGCTGGAGGTAAATTTTAGTATCTCAGATTTGTTCTTACAGCCTGGAAAACCAAGTTTAGATAATGTGCGATTGACGCGACCTAATGTGCATTTGATCTTTGAGAAAAAGACGGGTAAAATGAACATTGAAGAGTTTATTTTGCGTTTGGACAACTGGATTTCGGGTGGTGTAAAAACGACAAAAAAAGGCCCGTCGTCGATTTTTACTATACCCGAAGCGGAGGTGATTGATGGCACTTTTTCCTTAGATGACAACACGAGAAAGAGCGAGGCTACTAGCAGCCATTTTGATATTTCGCACTTTACTTTAGCGAAGGTTTATTCCAAAGTCAAGAATTTTTACATCAAGAATGATACGCTTGGCCTTCAGGCAATCGGCCTGCGAACGAAAGATCCGTTGACCGGTTTTGATGTGAAAAGTTTGAATACGTTGTTTATGATTTCGGATCACCAGATGCGCTTTGATCAATTGGATTTGCGCTTTAATGATTCTCGAGTGACTCGAAAATTTGTGGTGAATTACCGCGATATGAGCTCGATGACGCGTTGGATTACGGATGTAGATATGCAGGCGGATTTCAATGGAGCGCTGGTGAAAGGAGAAGATTTAGGGCGCTTTGTGGAGGCGATGTATGACTACAAGGGGATGTATCGTTTGAAGGGCGCACTTAGTGGTACGGTGGCGAAATTGGATTTGAAAAAGTTTGAATTAGGTTTCGGAGATAAAAGCGTTTTGCGAGGAGATTTTAATTTCAAAGGATTGCCAAATGTGGACAAGACTGAGATGGATTTCACGATGAGATCGTCTCTGTTTTATCCCCAAGATTTAGGAACATTTATCACCAAGCCAGCCGCTGAAAACATGACTATTTTGGGTCCTGTAGCCTTTGATGGACTATTCAAAGGGAACAATAGAGTCTTTCGAACGGCAGGTAAATTGAAGACGGGATTAGGTTTTGTGGAGGCCGATGTCAAGATGAATTTGCAAGATTCGATGGCTTTTTCGCGTTACGATGGAAAGATCAAATTGCAGAAATTCCAGTTAGGTAAACTCTTGGGTTTAGAGTCTGTGTTAGGAACTTTGGACGCAGAAGGAAATTTAAAAGGGAACGGATTTGCTAAGAAATCGGCTAATATTGATTTTGATGGCAAGGTGTCAGAAATCTTTTTCAACAAATACCTCTACCACAAAATTAGCTTAAAAGGGAATTTTCAAAAGCAATTATTCAAGGGGGTTGTAAGCTCAAAAGACACAAATTTAGTGGCTACCATGTCAGGTTTAATTGACCTGCGCGGTTCTAAGCCAGTGTATCAAATGCAGGGCGAAATTACACACTCAAATCTTCATAACATCCATTTAATGGACCCTCAGGTGAGTTTGTCTACTGATTTTGAATTAGATTTTAAAGGGGATCAATTTGATGATTTGGAAGGTCGTACTGTATTTTATAATTCTACCTTGCAGACACCTAATAAACCAGATTTGCATGTCGAGTTAGTGACGTTAACTTCTTCAACTGGCCCTGGCCAAAAGCGGCATTACAAACTGACTTCAGACTTGGTTTCGGCAGAAATTAGTGGGGAGTTTACCCCGAGTATTTTACAAGCTCAACTGGGACAATTAACGGATGAGTATGCCCTTTATTTCCAAAAAGGAGCAGACGAACGTTGGGGTTATTATGCTACACGCCGACACGAAGTTGAAACAAAATACAAGGCTGACTTTACAGTGATTTGCCATCGTATTGACCCTATTTTGGCTCGGTTTTTTCCAACGGTTCAGATCGGGGAAAACACCGTTTTCTCCGGTAATATATCGAAAGGCAGAACACTTTCGGTTAGCTTGGAAGCCTATCCTGATACTTTAGTTTTTGGTGGTTACCAATTCTATCAATCCGTTTTCTCTTTCCAAAGTTCGAAATTCTTAGGTGCTCCAGAAGTATCTTCGAGTCTTGTTTTCTCCTCTAGGAAACAGCAATTGAACTTCTTGACTCCTACGGAAAACTTTAAATTGGATGCGCTTTGGGATCAAGGTCGCATCAATTTTGGTCTTGATTTCAAACAACAAGGAGAGGAGAACTCAGCACATTTAGCCGGGGCTTGGGCCTTTGAGGACGAGGGATTATCCTTGAAATTCAAGGATACCTATTTCCGTATTTTAGGTCAAGATTGGGCAATGGATCCCGCGAATAAAATCACTATTCAAGGACAGGATTGGAAAGCAGATCGGGTTTTGGTTGCTAACGAAAATCAATCTATCTCCCTGCAAGGAAGCCTTTCAAATGATACGACGGAGACCATTAAATTGCGTGCGAATCACTTCCAATTATCCACGTTAAAACCTTTGTTTGCGACCAAGACTACGGGTGAATTAAATGGAGAAATTACCATTCAAGATTGGTACAAAAATACACGTTTGGACTCTTGGATATTAGTGGATTCTTTACGTTTAAACAAGTTCTATATCGGAAATGTACAGGGTGTAGGTACCTATTTAGCAGATGACAAGGAGATGGATTTAAATCTTAATTTAAACCGCCTTGGGGAATCTGTCTTGTCATTGACTGGGATCTACAAGCCCTATGAGGAGGAGCAAAAGTTGAACATGAACGCCGAGTTAAATCAGACTGATTTACAGATTTTAGAGCCATTTACGGAGGGAATTTTTTCTGACTTAAAGGGCTCTGCATCGGGTAATTTGCACATAGGCGGCTTGCCTACCAAACCGGAGATTACGGGAGATATTGTGTTTTTAAAAGCGGGAGCAGTATTTGATTATTTAAAAACATCGATGTCTGTATCAGATACAGTGAACTTTACACTGGGGA
>JBIILT010000077.1:0-6759 GCA_044338355.1 Aquirufa sp. | reverse complement strand
ATTTAGACGCGCAGAGGAAAATAGTTCTATTGCTGGACAAACTTCTCGCGAATTTGCCCTATTACAAAAAGAAGTAAACCGCCGAAACAACGCATGAAAAATTACCGCTATTTTCTCTTAAGTTTATTGATTATTGCCCTCGATCAGGGAATTAAAATAGCTGTTCACACCTGGATGGAACCAGGTTATTTTGGCCAAATTCCAATTATAGGGGACTTCTTCAAACTACATTATACCTTAAATCCGGGTATGGCATTTGGGATTCAAATTGGATCTATTTGGGGAAAGTTAATCCTAACAAGCTTTCGCATTTTAGCCATGTTCGCGATTGGGTATTATTTGTACTCTTTGACAGTCAAAAAGAGCCCAACGGGACTTTTGGTTTCAGTTGCATTGATTTTAGGGGGTGCAATTGGGAATTTAATTGACTCGGTATTTTATGGTGTATTGTTCCAAAATGCCCCGGCTGGAGCGCCCATGAGATGGTTTCACGGTCAAGTAATTGATATGTTTTTTGCAGATTTTTACGAGGGACCACTGCCTTCCTGGATTCCACTTTGGGGCGGGTCTTATTACTCCACGCCCATCTTTAATTTCGCCGATGCTGCCATCTTTTGTGGTGTAATGTCTATCTTGTTTTTTCAAAACAAGTTTATATTACAGGACCAATAAAATGGATAAGGGCTACTATTTATTCTTTTTATTACCCTACTTGCAGAAATCATCGGAACGATTTCGATTTTACAAACCATTCAATACTTCAGAGCATAAAAAAACCTGACCGTTTCCGATCAGGTTTCTTTCTATTCTTTGATTAGAATTACTTCTTAGGAGCTGCTGGCTTTGCTGCCGGCGCTGCTGGCTTTGCTGCCGGCGCTGCTGCTGGAGCCGCTGCTGCTGGAGCTGGAGCACCTGCTGGACGTGGCGTAATTCCCATTTTCTTCAATACTAAGTCTGAGATATCAGCCTCCGCAGGGAAGTGTAATACCACAGGATTAGCACCTGTTCCTGGCTCGTAGTTGTTAAACACGAATGTATATGCATTTTCGTTTGCTACTGCATGCATGTTTTCTTCAATCTTCTTAACGATAGGTTGCAACAATTGAGCTTGCTTCTTTTGAATCGAAGTTTGCGCGTTTTGCTGGAACTCTTGAATCGAAGTTTGTAAGTTTTGCAATTCCTTCTCTTTGTCTTGCTTGATAATATCAGATGTGTTAGCTGGTAACTTCTCGTATACCGCCGCCTTATCTTGGAAATCTTTGATTTTTCCTTGAATCAATGTTTGGTATTGCTTCTCTGTGTTTTTCAAATCTTCCTCTACTTGCTTAGCCTCTGGCATTTGGCTATAGATTTTTTCTTGGTAGATGAATCCGATTTTTACTTGAGCCGTAGCAGGCAACGCAGCTAATCCGAAAAGTAGGCCTGCGGCCAAAATAAACTTATTTTTCATGTGTATTAATAATTTGTTTGTGTTCTCTTTAATATCTAGGGTAAAATTAATTCTTTTTAGGACTTTTTTGCTCTTGCGCCTCCTCTTTCTTTGTTTTTTCTGCCAAATTAGGATCTAACTCCACCCCTAATTCTTCTAAAACATAATCTGAATAGTCATGAATAGGATTTGTATACAGTAATACCAACCCATCATTCGCCTTATCAAAAATAAAATCTAAGCGCTTTGCTCTGACTACTTTCTCAATTGCTTTTGAGATTTGATCTAAAATGGATTTATAAGCCGTTTGCTTTAACTTGAATAAATCCCCCTCAACACCAAAAACTTGATTTTCAAAAGCTTTCGATTCTTTACTTTTTAATTGGATAGCCGCTAAACGTTGCTGCTTTAAATCTTCCGTTAACAAAAGCTCTTCTAACTTGTATTCTTTTTCTAACTTCTCCAGCTCTTGCTTTTTCTTTTCTACGTCACTTAACCAAGTCTTTGTATTCTGCTCAATTTGTTGTTGAACCTTAGCATACTCGGGCATTTTAGACGTGATGAATTCCGTGTCGACATATCCGAATTTCTGAGCATTTGAAGGGCTCAAAAACAATAGAATAACAATACCTGTCAACCAAAATCGCATCATTCTTACCTAATTTGTTGTCCAATCGAGAAAGTGAATGCTTGTTGACCAAAATCGGAATCTCCTGGACGTGCCTTATCAAAGGCAAAACCATAATCTATACCGATCATACCAAAAGCAGGCATGAATATACGCGCGCCAACTCCTGCTGATTTATACAATTTGAACGGACTATATTCGCTCAAAGAAGAAAAGTTATTCCCCCCCTCAGCAAATGCCAAGGCGAAAATCGTTGCAGATGGATTCAATGAAACAGGATAACGAACCTCCATCACGAACTTATTATAGGCTACACCCCCGTTTCCATAAGAGCCAGAAGGCCCAATCACACGGTCTTTATAACCTCTTAAACCTACGATTTCTCGATTGAAAGAGAAACCTTGCACCATTCCAGAACCACCTAAATCAAAACGCTCAAATCGCGTGGTCTCTTTGCCTCCGTAAGATCCTAGGAAACCCAGGTGTGCACGTGTATGTAGGATCAATTTACCCACTAATGGACTAAACCAACTCGCATCCAACATCCATTTGTGGTATTCAATCAACAAGTTGTCCTTATTCATACCTAACAAACCAAATGGAGGTGTGAGTGTCCCTGATAACGAGAAACTAGATCCTGAACGTGGAAAAGTAGGATTGTCAATACTGTTTCGCGAAAAGTTTGTCATAAATGTGACTGAGGTCGAAATACCTTGCGGGTATGCCCATGTCATATACCTGTCCACATCAAAACGAGAAAAAGCAATCGAATGACTCAATGAAAAATAATCATCTGGCCATTTCAAGCGCTTTCCTAAACTTACCGACAAACTAGTTACGTTAAAGTGAGCATCTGTTAATGAGTCGGGCACAGAAAAACTATTCACGCCGCCAAAACCACCACCAAATCCACCACCACCAAATCCACCGCCACCAAAACCACCGCCACCAAAACCGCCAAAACCGCCACCACCAAAACCGCCATTGCCCACGTTATTAAAACCTGCTTGGGGAAGTAGATATGGATAGGAAATGCTACTATTCAAAGATATTGAAAGGGAATTAGGTCTCTTGCCGCCTAACCAAGGTTCTGTAAAAGTAAGACTGTAGTTTTGAAAGGAAGCTCCATTTGCTTGAAAACGGACGGCGACCTTTTGGCCATCTCCAGCCGGCAATGGTCGGTAAGACTTAAGATTAAAAATATTTTTTGCTGAGAAATTGTTAAACACAACACCTAGCGTACCTACAAAACCAATATAACCTCCCCAGCCACCTGAAAGCTCAATTTGATCCGAAGGTTTTTCTTCCACATTGTACTCGATATCCACGGTACCATCAGGACGAGGAACCGGATTAGGGGTAATCTTCTCCGGGTTAAAATACCCAATCGTAGAAAGTTCACGCACGGTACGAATGATGGCAGATTTGTTAAATTTTTGACCTGGCAACGTACGAATCTCGCGCATGACCACGTGATCTGATGTTTTGGTGTTCCCATTCAAAGACACTTTATTGATGGTCGCTTGCTTGCCCTCTGAAATACGAATGGTTAAGTCAATTGAATCACCCTCGATAGCAGTCTCTATTGGTTCGGCGTGATAGAATAGATACCCATTATCCATATAAACAGAACTTAAATCCTCGCCTGGGTTTGCGTTCATTTTTTTATCCAATTCCTCCGTATTGTAAACATCTCCTTTTTTCACGCCCAACACTTCACTTAAAAGGGAATCAGGGTAAATATAATTCCCCTCAAATCGTACACTACGGTAATAATATTTCTGACCTTGAACTAAGCTTAAAATTAAATTGACAGACTCATCATTAAATCGAACCACTGAATCTGATTGCAATTGAAAATCACGATAGCCTAACTTATTCATGGCTGCAAGCAACTTTTCTTTATCTTCATCCCATTTCTTAGGAACGAATTTGGAAGGTTTAAATACACGCCCAAAACGAATTTGCTTGGTATTTTTTATCTTTCTTAAGATTAAAGAACGAAACTCAGGCTCGATCCCGTTCAATACAATTTTATTCACTTTAACTTTCTCCCCCTTAGTGACAGCCACTTGTAAAATGGCATTATTTCCCCTCACAGAATCTACTTTAATGACCGATTTTGTCTTAGCATTTAATCGTCCTTTCTCTTGGTAAAATTTACGAATCGTCAATTCTAAATTCTTGCGAAGAGTCTCTGTGATAATCTTACCCTTATAGGTCTTCATCTTTTCGTTCAACGTCTCTTGCTCTCCTTTGCGAATCCCAGTATACTGAATTGAATACAAGCGAGGTCGCTCTTTTAACTCGATAGTTAACCAGACTTTATCTTCCTCAACTTTAGAAGCAAGTATTTGCACCTCATCTAAAATACCTTGATTCATGATTTTACGAATCGCTGCTCCAATAGCCTCACCAGGGATCTTGATTTTATCCCCTACCTGAAGACCTGAAATATTAATCATGGAGGTGCCATCATAGTACTTAGAACCAGATACCTGAATATCCGCGATGGTATACTCCTTCGGATCAGCATAGGAAAAGCTAGTTTCTGGAAGTGCAGATGATAATGATCTCGTCCTACCTAGTATCTGAGCAGAAACAGAATAAGTACCTAAAATATAAAGTAAGACACCCAGCAAGGCGCTACGTTTATTGAGTAATTGAATAGCAATTGATTTTTTCATACATGAGCCTCAGCCCTTAATTTAACTGTTCACTAATCTTCCCAAATCTTCTTTCACGCATTTGAAAATCGACAATCGCTTCATTTAGATGTTCTTTTCTAAAATCAGGCCAAAATAAATCTTCAAAAATATATAACTCTGCATAGGCTAATTGCCACAGCATAAAATTACTAATCCGGTGATCTCCACCTGTTCTAATCATCAAATCTGGATCGGGCATTTCAGCCGTTGACAGATGAGATTGTATGGTATCTGCATTAATAGAATCTGCAGCTAATTCTCCCGTTTTTACTTTTGCTGAAATCCGCTGAGTAGCCTGTACTAAATCCCATTTACCGGAATAAGACAAGGCTAGCACTAAGGTTAAACCCTTATTTTCAGCCGTTTTAGCCATCGCTTTCTCTAATTCAGCTCTAGAGGAAGCAGGCAATTTACTTAAATCACCAATCGCTTGAAGGCGAATATCTTTCTTCATCATCCCTGGTAATTCATCTTTAATGGCACTCACTAAGAGACTCATTAAAGCGGTCACCTCAGCTTTAGGGCGATTCCAATTTTCCGTAGAAAAAGCGTATAAAGTCAAAAAACGTACCCCTAATTCGCCACAACCTTCAATCGTCTCCCGAACTGCTTTCAAGGCTGATCTATGTCCAAAAACACGATCCATAACACCTTGCTGCTTAGCCCAACGACCATTACCATCCATGATAACAGCGATGTGAACGGGAACATTCGTAAGATCAATCGACTCTTTCAATTCTTTATTCTAAATAATTACCAACAGGTAATAAGGTGGCAAATGTAGTTATTAAGACGGCTTTATCCAATTAAAAAATGTTAATCTGTAGGACAAAAAATGGACTGAATCGTATAAGTTACGCTAATCGACGTAAATAAATACTGATCGCCATCAAATAACTTGTAATTAGACACATTGGTATCTCTTGGACTATCTAGAGCAGAAGAAAAGGTCTTTCTTGATCCTGCCTCAAATTGCAAACCAACCTTAGAATTAACTTGATATTTTATCCCAAGACCATAAGGAAAGGCCAGAACTGGAAATACGGAAGAATTAAAATCTAGTCCATTATTCACTCCCGAAACTTTAGCCAGTACGCCTGATAGACCCACATAAACATAGGGAGTCCAATTAACAATTTTTCGATTAGACTGATAATCCAAAAAATTATAATCGACTAAGCCATCCAATTGCAAAATGGATGTTGAAAAATTAGTAGCCGCAAAACCACCCACAGGGGGAGAAACCCGATTTTCTATATTTCCACTTAATCCAGAATAAGCCACTTGAACTCGAAAATCTACATACGATTTTCTTTGATACATCACTTGTAAGTTAATGCTAGGCTTAATGGTTGCTAATTCCTTTGTGTTAGGAACTAAATTCCAATTCGCAAAATTTCCATGGTATAAAGCGCCACCCAGACCAGCACCATAGGTCCATTGCTGTGCCTTCGCAGACATACAAAATAGCAGAATCAGCAGTAAACTATTGGAAATTCTTTTCATTAATCAGCAAAGATAAGCATCTAGATTCAATTTATGATGATTAACCGTTTGGTAATTCGTTCTCCTCCGGTCGAAGCTAAACTGACTAGGTAAGTTCCTGCTGGGAAAGCGCTCGTATCTAACATTTGGGTGTAGGTTCCACTTATGGCATCACCTGAAAATATAGATCCCACTTTTTCTCCTACCATGTTGTATAGTGCTACTTCTATTTTCATGTTTCCAAAAACGGCGTATTGAATTCTGACTAGGCCTACAGCAGGATTTGGCGCAGGATCTAACAGTCGTATTCTTGTGTCTGCTTCTGGTAAAAGTGGTGAGCTCAAGAATATCGGTAAACGCTCAAAAGATTTTTTAAATATCTCCGTTGTACTAGTAGCGCTCAAACCTAAATGATCTCTTAATACGGTGGAATAAATCTGGCGATAATCAAACATAGATTTGATGTCTCCACTTGCATCTACGTTTGTTAAACTAGGATTCTCTCCTAT
>JBIILT010000096.1:0-5965 GCA_044338355.1 Aquirufa sp. | reverse complement strand
CGTCATTGCCTATTCAGATGAATTGAATCTTAATACGCCACTTGCCGCTTCTTTAGTGAACATTTCCCTTGTCATCAGCTTTGCAATCATGTGGATCATGGTGACAGTTTTCCACATGAGCGCGCTTTAAACGATTTTTTTTGGTAATTTTATGAAACATTGGCTAATGGAACTGGTTTAGTTCGTAACCAATTCCCTATAATTATGGTAGTCCCTTACAAGAATCAGTCCAAAGGAAAAAAAGAACAAGTCGCTGACATGTTTAATTCCATCTCACATAAATATGATTTTCTGAATCATCTATTAAGTGGCGGGATTGATATAATTTGGCGCAAAAAAGCGATCAAATTATTACAAAATAAGGGAATCAAATCCGTTTTAGATATCGCTACTGGTACTGGAGATTTCGCTATTGAAGCCTTAAAAATTAAACCAGAAAAAATCGTAGGAATTGACATTTCTGATGGGATGTTATCCTTTGGAGTGGAAAAAATTAAAAAATTAGGATTAGATAACGTCATTTCTTTGCAAAAAGGAGATTCAGAAAAAATTCCTTTCTCAGACAATAGTTTCGATGCAATTACCGTTAGTTTTGGCGTAAGAAACTATGAAACCTTAGATAAGGGTTTGAAAGAGATGTACCGAGTATTAAAACCAGGTGGACATTGTTTAATTTTAGAATTTTCGAATCCTAAAAATTTCCCAATGAAGCAGCTTTATAGCTTCTATTCAAAATTTTGTTTGCCGGCATTGGGTAAATTGATATCTAAAGACCCGGCTGCTTATACCTACCTTCCTGAATCCGTTCAAGCCTTTCCAGATGGAAAAGACTTCTTGAAAATTTACGGGGAATGTGGATTTATTAATACCCAATGGATCCCGATGACGGGAGGAATTTGTTCTATTTACTTAGGACATAAAAAAGCAAAAAACGCGTGAAAAAAAGCACCATCCTTGGATTAATTATAGCCCTTTGCCTCACTTTTTCCCTAAAAAGCCAGGTACATAAATACGTTCAATTACATGATGAATATTATGACAATAAACCCGTGCATTTTGGGTTTATGATTAGTCATGCCTCTACTAATTTTCTTTTAGATGCTACTCCTAAAAACTTATCAAATGTTGCGCCTTCATTAGCCTTAAATGCAAGCTCACCTAAGACATCAGGATTCCAAATTGGAGGCACTGTTAATTATGCTTATGATAAACATTATGAGGTTCGTTCTGGATTAAATATAGCCTTGTATGAGCGCCAAATAGAGTTTAATGAAGTAACACCCACGGGAATAAATCCAACAAAAACCTATTTTAGAGAATCTACTTGGTTAGAAATACCGGTAAATCTGAAGTACCGATCACTTAGAAGAAAAAACCACCGAATTTATATATTGGGTGGATTTAAACTTGGTATTGAAGCGAATGTAAAAAGGACAGGGGAACAAATTCAAGCGAAAACCACCGATGTATCCTTAGAATATGGCTTCGGATTCGAAAAATTTTATAAATTTTTTAAATTTAATCCTGAATTGAAATTTTCTCACGGGGTGAATAACTTGTATCTTAGCCCATTAGGTGGTTCTTCTCCATTCTCTAGGCTAAATCAATATAATTCACATACGATCAGTCTGCTATTTTATTTCGAATAACTTATTTCAGACCCTTTCGCGCTTTTTTAGGATCCACTACTGTTTCTAACATACTGACAGCAGAAACACCAAACCAACCCGTTCCTTTTAGTTTAGACGCAGCGTTTAAGTTTTTTATGTTCGTAGGGATATTAGCCGCGGGGCGCGAAAATAATCCAGCATTATTGAGCTCTAATCGAGCTTGTGAAAAGAAATTAAATTGGTCTTCAGAAATGGACCAGAGTTCCACTTTAATCTTATCATTTTCCAAGTAAAGCTGGGGAGAAATAGAGCGACGAATGGGTAAAATAAATGGTAGACCATCAGTCATGGCTCCTTTTTGAAAGCCCGCATCATAAACTAGGGTTAAATTATTCGGGTCATTCAATAATTTTCCATTCAGGTAAGACTTTACTCGGTAACAATCCCCCGATCCGCGCAAATCACGTGCATAAAACTGAGCATCATATCCATTCTTAGGACTATCGTTCGCTCCTTGACGGCCAGTCGCCTCGTCAAATTGATACAGTATCGAATCAATGGGTGGGACACGATTCATCTTAGCTTTCGCTGTAATCAATTCGTTCTGCCACTTCACATTCAACGTATAGGTGGTACCCACTTTCCCTAAGGTAGGTTGCTGTGCACTCGGCTCCCATACATAAATACCACTTAGAGCTACTTTCTCCTTAAAATTAAAAGTATTCCCTAGTGTATCTGTTACGAGCACATCAGCACCATTCAATTTTGGTGCACTCGACTGATCAAAGTAATCTTGAGAGCGAGATAAGATAATCTCTTGAGCTGAACTTTGATTAGTTAAATTTGCTTCAACCACAAAGTAATTATCAGAAACAGGACTAGGCAGGTTTACAATCTCCTCACAAGATGTTAAAACAAGTAGCAAAACAACGAGGTAATACGGCTTCATCTTAGAAGGAAAAATTATAGGTGACGGCTGGAACAAAAGAACCTATGATGGATAATTGCACTGCCTCTGTTTGTACAGAATTATCCTCGTTTGGTCTAGTATAAATGGAGAAAGGATTTTTCCGATTATATAAATTGTATACGGAGAAAACCCACTCGGAACTACCTTTTCCAAATAAGGCTTTCTTATTTTTCTTAGTTGCAGAAACATCTAACCGATGGTAATCTGGGACACGAATATTTCCACGCGTTCCTGGTATTGTTTGAGGGTAGGCTATGCCATCAAAAACATATTTTTGGGCTGGAACCGTGTAAGGAACACCCGTAATATAGGCGAAATTTGCACCAAATGACCATTTATCGGACAGTGAATATTGCCCTACTAAATTTAAGGTATGCGTCCGATCATATCGATTAGCATACCATTCATTATTATTTAGGCCCTCTATTTTACGTTCTGTTCTTGCTAAAGTATAACTTGCCCAACCCGTTAATTTGCCCACATTCTTTTTTAAAAAAAACTCGATTCCATAAGCTCTACCATCGCCAAATAATAAGTCTTTTTCAAAAAAGGGATTTAGAAATAAATTAGCTCGATCAGCATAATCAATCTGATTTTGCATGTCTTTGTAATACACTTCGATAGAGGATTCATAATTATTTCCATCAGACCCAAAATTCTTAAAGAACCCTAAAGCTACCTGATCCACTATCTGTGGTTTTATATTATTAGTCGATGATGTCCAAACATCCAATGGCGTAGATGCAGCTGTATTTGACATTAAATGAATGTATTGGGCCAATCGATTATAACTTAATTTCATGGAGGTTGTCTCATTGCCTGTTAAATTTAACGCAAATCGAGGTTCCCAATTTCCATAAGAAGCTACCACTGCATCAGGATCTGTTTGATTAATTTTCAATACATAACCCGATGGATTTTCTGCGCTAACTGGAACTGGAATTCGATCATAAAATTCACCATTCAAGCTTTTATAGTCATAATTCGAATAGCGAATTCCATACTGAACTGTCAACCTTGAGTTGAGTTTCCAATCATGCCCAATGTAGGCAGATGCTTCAATCCCCCGTTTATTAGCTTGACCAAATTGCCTTTTCTCTCCATTCGAAGTGGCATTGGCTTTTCCAGGCGTAAAATCATACGAGAGCAATTGGCCTCCAAAGCTGATGGTATTATCAGGTCTAACATAATAGGTGAAATCCGGTTTGATACTCAGGTTCTCTATATTAGATGTCCATTTAAAAGAATCATTGGGTCGCTTATTTTCAATATCAGAATCTAACATGTAATCATAATTACTGTAGAAGGCTGTGGCATTTAAAAATAACTTGTTCGAGAATACGTGATTCCAGCGGGTAGTCAAGGTCGTATTTCCCCAATCAAAACCAAACCCAGTTCCAAATACGTCGCGTCCAAAATAACCCGACATGAAAACCGTATTCTTTGAGTTGATAGTATAATTAACTTTGGCAGTCAAATCATAGAAATTAAAAGCCGCATTCGCATTATTCCCGGTCAAGAAGGGCTTAGCTAAAATATCAATATACGAACGTCTGGCAGCCACGATAAAAGAGGCTTTATCTATCACAATGGGTGCTTCAATGGATAGGCGAGAGAAAATCACGCCAACTCCACCATTAACCTCCAGCTTCTTCGCATTTCCCTCCTTCATTTTTACATCTAAAATGGAGGAAGCTCGGCCACCATACATGGAAGGAATACCCCCTTTAAATAACTTAACATCCTTAACAGCATCTGGATTAAATACAGAGAAAAAACCAAAGAGATGGGAAGAGTTGTATACAGGGGCATCATCTAATAAGACTAAATTTTGATCCACACCACCACCACGAACATTAAAGCCTGAAGCACCCTCTCCCACCGTAGAAACACCTGGCAATAATTGAATGGCACGAACTAAATCCACTTCACCTAAAAGGGCCGGAATTTTACGTATTGTTTTAATATCAACCTTATTAACAGACATCTCAATGCCCCTGACATTCTCATCGTTTGCGCGTGCTTTGACGATGACTTCGGCTAATTCTTGGGAGTCGGCTACCAATTCAACAGACAATTCCTGAGATTTAGCAGCTACGATAATCTCCTGCTCTCGCTTCTTAAAGCCAGAAGAGGAGAACACTAAAGTATACTTGCCTAATGGAAGAGTTAAACTATAAAACCCGTATGTATTTGTTACGTTACCTGTCTTAAGATCTTTCACATAGACACTAGCACCTATGAGCCCTTCTCCACTTGCGGCCTCCTTAACATAGCCACTGATAGTAGATTTTTGAGCCAAAACAAGTCCTGGAAAAACAAGAAAAACAAAAAGTATTAATGATCGCATATTATTCAAAACACAAAGATACGGGAATTGTTTTTGCCGTAAAGTTAAATTTTGATAAATAGAAAATATACATAATAAATTATAATCAGTAATATAATTCCGATACATACAAATTAATATATTTTTATTTACATTTGTCAAAAACCTATCAACTTATGGATCTAAAAGTGTTTGGACAAATCATTCGGGAGAAACGAAATACTATCGGCTTAAAACAAGAAGAACTCAGTCAGCAAAGTGGTGTGGCTATTAAAACCATTCACAGCATTGAATTAGGCAAAGGCAATCCTGCATTAAAAACCATTTTACGTATTTTCGAAATACTGGCTCTCGATTTAATAATCGTAGCTTCTAAAAACACCAAAAAATAAGATCATGGAACAAGAAATTAGCTTTGAACGCATTCCAACACATATTTTTTCAGATTCTGACTTAGCCTCTAAATCAGTTGCGAAAGAAATTGCGGATCTTATTCGCAAAAATAACCAAGCTGGCAAACCAAGTGTTTTAGGCCTCGCCACTGGCTCATCTCCTAAAAAAGTATACCAAGAATTAATCAGAATTCACCGAGATGAAGGCTTGAGTTTCAAAGATGTCATCACGTTTAATTTGGATGAATACCATCCAATGGAACCCGATTCTATCCAAAGTTATGTTCGATTTATGAAAGAACAACTCTTTGATCACGTTGACATACCGGTAACAAATTACCATTTACCCGACGGAACTCTATCCCTAGAAAAGATTCCTGAGTTTTGCCGTGACTATGAATCAAAGATAGAGCGCCTAGGAGGTTTTGATTATTACTTATTAGGCATAGGTCGCAATGGACACATTGGTTTTAATGAACCTGGATCGACCATTAATTCAAAAACACGTTTAATGACGCTGGATATTGCGACAAAGATTGATGCGTCACCTGATTTTGGAGGCCTCCAAAAAGTGCCTAAAAAAGCCATTACGCTAGGTATCGACAGCATTATGAAGTCGAAGAAGATTGTTCTGCTTGCTTGGGGAGAACATAAAGCAGAAAGT
>JBIILT010000076.1:0-6822 GCA_044338355.1 Aquirufa sp. | reverse complement strand
CTACGACATCGTCATGAACTAAAGTCGCGGTGTGCAATAATTCGATTAGAGCGGCACCCCTAAAAGTTTTCTCCGTTATTTCTCCTACACAACCTGCTGTCAAAAAAACAAACATCGGACGCATCTGTTTTCCCTTTCTCTGGACAATATAATGCATGATGGTGTCGAGCAACATCACTTTTGTCTTCATGAAAGTTTTGAACTTCCCTTCGAATGCCTTCATCGAATCATCGATGGGGGCTTGAATGGAAGAGATGGAGTAGGACATGTGGATTGTTTGAATCAGTAAATTGCGTAAATTTAATCAGATTTGTGGATAAAGAAGGTAATATGAGTAAGATTTTAGTCTTAGCAGGTGGGTCAGTAAAGGGAGCCTTTCAAGCCGGTGTAATCAAGGCCCTTTTTGAAAAAGGATACCAGCCTGATGCCATCTATGGTGTGTCTGCTGGGAGTTTAAATGCCTCCTATTTAGTGAATCAGTTTGGGAAGCAATTGAATGAGGGAATACCCATTTCTTATCCACAAGCGGCTCAAGATTTGTGGGATTTTTGGGAGCAACGAATTACTCACCCAGAATGCTTATCAAAGCCCTTTTCTATTTTTCAATTAGGATGGACAGCTTTGACTAAGAAGTTCAAAGGACTAGTGGACACCACACCATTGCGTGATTTATTGATGGATGTACTTCATTTGCGTAACCTAAACGCAAGTCCAATAACACTTAAGGTAGGGGCTGTCAATATAATTGAAGGGGCTATGCATTACGTGGACCCTAGTTTTGAAAATTTTCTGGACTATTTAATGGCTTCTTCGGCTGTGCCTATTTTGATGCCCGTGGTGAAGATTGGGGATGATAAGCGGAAATCATACCTTGATGGAGGATTGCGTGACGTGGCGCCATTACATAAAGCCATCCAAGATGGTGCAACAGAAGTAGTGGTCATCGCTTGCCATACGGAGATGATAGAGGGAGGGGATTTTGATTCAGGGGATCTGTTAGCTTTAGTTGATCGGGTGATGGATATCGCTGTCAATGAGATTTTGAATGCAGATTTAAAAATGTCTCGATCAGAAGTGAAATTGACAATTATTCGTCCTTTGCAGCCATTAAGTATCGATATTCAGCGTTTCACTAAAATGGATATTCGCCGGATGCTGGAGACAGGATATGCACTGGGAATGCAATATTAAAAAAGCCTCGAATTTCGAGGCTTTTGATTTATACCGACATGATGTCTTTTTCTTTTTCGACGAAAGCCTGATCGATTTTCGTGATGTAAGCATCCGTTTTCTTTTGAATCTTCTCTTCCGCTTCTTTAATGGCATCTTCCGATACGCCATCTCCCTTTAGTTTCTTGATGCTATTATTTCCATCTTGGCGGGCATTGCGGATATTGATTTTTGCTACTTCGATTTCTTGTTTCACGCGTTTCACAAGGTCACGGCGACGATCTTCTGTCATTGGAGGAATTGATAAGCGAATTAATTCGCCATCGTTCATCGGATTCAAACCTAAGTTAGAGTTGCGAATCGCTTTTTCGATTTCGCCAAATATCCCTTTTTCAAAAGGCTTAATCGCAATCGTACGGGCATCCGGAGTCGTGATGGATGCAGCACCGGATATAGGTGTTTGCATGCCATAATAGTCAATCGTTAAGCCATCTAACATGGAAACGTTTGCTTTTCCTGCTCTGATTTTCGATAATTCAATGTTTAGGTGTTTGATCGCACCATCCATGGTTTCGACGGTCGCGTCAATATAGAATTCGATTTCTTCCATTTTATCAATTAACTAATTAATGTTCCTACATCCTCACCCGATACTAAGGCGGCTAAATTCCCCTCTTTGTTCATATCGAATACGATGATGGGAACGTTATTTTCTTGGCATAAGGTAAATGCCGTAGTATCCATAATTTTCAAACCTTTAGAAATAGCTTCAGCGAAACTTAAGTTTGTATAGCGCGTTGCTGAGGCATCTTTTTCTGGATCGGCTGAGTAAACGCCATCTACGCGGGTTCCTTTTAACACCACATCTGCTTCGATTTCAATCGCTCGAAGAGAGGCTGTAGAATCCGTTGTAAAATAAGGATTACCCGTACCTGCACCAAAAATAACGATGCGGCCTTTCTCTAAGTGACGCATCGCACGACGGCGAATGAAAGGTTCGCAAACCGCTTCTACTTTGATGGCTGTCATCATGCGTGTGTACAATCCTTGTTTTTCCAAAGAAGCCTGTACCGCCATTCCGTTAATTACGGTCGCTAACATACCCATGTAATCGCCTTGAACACGGTCAATGCCAGCTTTTGCTGCGCTTGCGCCGCGGAAAATATTTCCTCCACCAATAACAATGGCTACTTCAACGCCTAAATCATGCACTTTTTTAATTTCAGCTGCATATTGACCTAGAATGTTAGGATCAATCACTTCTCCATCTGTCGAAAGAGATTCGCCTGAAAGTTTCAATAAAATGCGTTTGTATTTAGGTTCTTTCATGAGGAGCTCGTTTATGTCGATTTTGTGCGATGCAAATTTAGAAAAAATCTAGGTCTAGGCAAGGCTTTCGTCCTTCGCTTTAGGTAATTTATACCAGGGCAAATAGGGATGCGCATGGTGTTCATAATGATACCCAAAAAAGTAGCACGAAATAAATGCCCATACGTGGTTTTTACCCTGACTTCTGGACTGCTGTTTGTTCTCTGGAGCATGCTCTCCCCGGTGCGGCAGATACGTCCCGAAAATAAATAATTGTAGCGTACTCAAGATGGCGGGCAGTTCCCAAAACAGAATCAAATTCCACATGGGAAACCAAATTTTCAAAATATTATAGGTAATCGCCATCGCTAGCACCTGTTTCCAAGTGACATATTGCCAAATAAATTTGAACCACCACAGTAAAAATGGACCCTGGTGCACATCTGGGTCGTTATTTGTGTTTACGTGGGCGTGGTGCAAATGGTGTTTTGACCGCAAAGTACTGTAATCATTAAAGGCAAAAAGGATGGTGCAAAAACGGCCAATCGCGTGATTTAGACGGGGGTTCTCCGCATAAACAACCCCATGGATGGCATCGTGGGAGGTGATAAATAAGCCAGTATACAAATGGGTCTGAAACAAAATCGAAAGGTATACAAAAGGGTCTGACCAGCTGAAATCGACCTGTATCCAATAGACTAAATTTGCGGTCCACAAAGTGATCAGCACCGCGGCCCAAATAATTCCCTGAAATTTATTTACTTTGCTCATAATTTGGCTAGTTTATTCTAGCACCTATATGACCTCAAAACTATGAAAATTGTTCCAGCATTGCTGCTTTTTATTTTGTCTTTTACATTTTTTGCCGGCGCGCAGAGCAATTCCTCTTCCGCTTTGTCCACCTATTGCAATCCGATGAACTTGGATTACGGCTTTACCCCCATCCCTAATTTTTCAGAACAAGGACGTCACAGGGCCACGGCAGACCCCGTTATTTCGTATTTTAAAGACAAATATTACTTGTTTTCGACGAATCAATGGGGCTATTGGTGGAGTAAGGATATGCTGAAATGGAATTTTGTCTCTCGCCGATTTTTACAGCCTTACCACAAAGTATATGATGAACTGTGTGCACCAGCGACTATTGTTTTAGGGGATAGTTTGTTAGTGATAGGTTCTACCTATGCGAAGGATTTTACGCTTTGGTATTCCCAAAAGCCTGAAACAGACACTTGGAAAGAAGCCGTGCATGCCTTTACGGCTGGGGCCTGGGATCCCGCTTTCTTTTTAGATGATGATAATCGACTGTATTTATACCATGGTTCGAGTAATTTTTATCCGATGTATGGACAGGAAGTTGATCGCAAGACCTTGCAACCGATTGGTGAGCGCAAGGATTTGATTAAACTGAATGATGAGGTGCATGGTTGGGAACGTTTTGGAGAATACCAAGACAATACCTTCCTAAAGCCCTTTATGGAAGGGGCTTGGATGAATAAATACAAGGGCAAGTATTATTTGCAATACGGGGCGCCAGGGACAGAATTCTCCGCTTATGGCGACGGAGTGTATACATCAGAACATCCGATGGGACCATTTACATATCAAGCTCACAATCCCTTTTCGTTCAAGCCGGGTGGATTTACACGCGGCGCGGGTCACGGGGCTACTTTTGAAGGACAATATGGCAATTGGTGGCACGTGACGACGATTACGATTGCGGTGAAGAATAGTTTTGAACGTCGGTTAGGACTTTGGCCTACGTATTTTGATAAAGACGGGATTATGTACACGAATACGGCCTATGGGGATTATCCGCACCATATGCCTACCCAAAAAGTGGATCAACCGTCTGAATTATTTACGGGTTGGATGTTGTTGAATTACAATAAGCCAGTCCGTGTTTCGTCCAGTTTACCGGGTTATTCCGCGAATTATGCCGTGGATGAGCAGATGAAGACGTATTGGTCTGCTGCTTCAGCTAAAAAAGGGGAGTTTATTGAAACGGATTTAGGAGAGGTTTCTACGCTGAAGGCTTTGCAGATTAATTATGCAGATCAGGATGTGGATTCGAGTTTCTTAGGAAAGATCAATGGTATTTACCACCAGTACCAAGTGTTAGGAAGTAAGGATGGGAAAAACTGGTCTCTAATTATCGATAAGTCTTTGAATAAAACCGATGTACCTCACGATTACATCGAACTGAAGAAGTCGGTGGAAGTTCGCTACTTAAAGCTAGTCAATCACCACATGGCAGCAGGAAAATTTGCGATTTCAGGTATTCGGGCCTTCGGTTTTGGACACGGGGAAAAACCGGGAGTGGTTAAGGATTTATTGGTTTTACGCGGTGAACACGATTCGCGAAGTGCTTGGTTAAAATGGGGGCATAAGCCGAATGCGACAGGGTATGTCATCTATTCAGGAATTGCTCCGGATAAAATGTATACGTCGGTGCAGGTTTTCGGGAGTAATGAATATTATTTCAAATCCATGGACCGCGGCAAGACTTATTATTTCCAAATAGAAGCCTTCAACGAGAATGGCATAGGGGAACGTGGGCCCATCATTGAATCAAAAATAATTGAGTCAAAATCAAGCCTTTGATCGGTTGATTTCATACACCCCGATTAATAAGACGACCATCGCAATGACTTGTGAAAGGTATACTTGTTCTCCATCGAAAACGCCCCAACCTACAGCCACTATAGGAATAGTGTAAGTTACAGAACTAGCGACAATCGCATTCGTCCACTTGATCAATTGGTTAAATAAAACCATTGCGATAGCTGACCCGAAAACACCCAAGGAACAGGCTGCTAAAAATGGCCACCATTCAATAGGTTGTTCAAAGAATCCAGTAAAGGCCAATAAGATCAGCGCAAGGGGGCCTATCGTCATAAAAATTCCTGAAGTAGACGTGAAAGGGTTTAGTCCAGATAATTTAGTCTTCAGGATATGTATATTAATACCATACAGGAAAGTAGCTAAAACAACCCACAAGGCATGACAATTGAAATCTAAATTTAAACCCTCACCTCCCATAATTAAACCGAAGCAGCCAGCGATACCTAATGCAATACCCAGCATCTGGCGCCATTGAAAGCCCTGTTTAAACAATAAAATCCCCACTATTAAGGTAAATAAGGGCGTAAAGGCATTTAACATACCTGATAAGGCTGAAGTCAAATGCTTGCCTGCTATGGAAAATAAAATGGCTGGCATTAAATTCCCGGTCAAACCAGCTAGAATAAAACTCTTCCAATGTTCTTTTTTGATTTCGTGTCTTTGTTTCAAAAACACCGGAATGAAAAAGATAAATGCCGCGAAAATGCGTAAGGCGCCCACTTGCGGAGAACTGTAGTAGGTTAAACTTTTCTTTACCAAGATGAAGGAACTGCCCCAGACTAAAGAAAGAGCCGTAATGGCCAAAATAACAAGTAATACAGGGGATTTTTGTTTGTTTTCCATTAGGCGTGTAAAGGTTCTCCAGCGTAATGCGCTGAGATTTCGTTTAGAATCTCTTTGATCTCTTCGAATTCATAGGTAGTGACTAAACGGGTTCTGAAAGGCTTAAAATGATCCATACCGCGGAAATAATTCGCGTAATGACGTCGCATTTCTACGATACCTCCGTGATTTCCTTTCCAACGAATCGAGAAGTCGAGGTGATCAAGGCAAACTTGCAAGCGTTGTTGTAGGGTAGGAGGGTCTAGATGTTCTCCAGTTGCTAAATAATGTTTGATCTCATTGAAAATCCATGGATAGCCGATCGATGCTCGACCTATCATGATACCATCCACTTCGTAGCGGTCGCGGTATTCTTTCGCTTTTTCGGGTGAATCTATGTCACCATTTCCGAAAATGGGGATCTTAATCCGGGGGTTTTTCTTCACTTTTGAAATCAAATCCCAGTCTGCAGCGCCTTTGTACATCTGGACACGCGTTCTCCCGTGAACAGTAAGTGCCTGTATTCCAATATCTTGAAGTCGTTCAGCCACATCTTCGATATTTTTTGTGGAGTCATCCCAGCCTAGGCGTGTTTTGACAGTAACTGGTAAATGGGTGGCATCTACTACGGCCTTCGTCATCGCCACCATTTTAGGGATATCTTGCAATAAAGCTGCTCCAGCACCTCTACAGGCCACCTGTTTTACTGGACAGCCATAATTGATGTCGATTAAATCAGGTCCTGCCTTCGTAGCAATTTCCGTACAAGAGGCCATAGTTTCAATGGAACTGCCAAAAAGTTGAATCCCAATTGGTCGTTCGTATTCAAAAATATCGAGTTTTTGAACGCTTTTTGCAGCATCTCGAATCAGTCCTTCGGAGGAAATAAATTCCGTA
>JBIILT010000075.1:0-6834 GCA_044338355.1 Aquirufa sp. | reverse complement strand
CAATTCCGTGGCTTATGTTACCAGAGAGGTGTTGAATACAAAGTATTCAAAAACACGTTAATCTCTAAGGCATTAGCTAAGACTGGAACGGATTATTCCTCTTTAGATGCAGAAGTTTTGACAGGGATGTCTGGTATCATTTTCGCAACCGAAAATGCTAAAGTACCAGCAAAATTGATCAAAGACTTCCGTAAAGAAGCTGGAAAAGATAAAATTGCATTCAAGGCTGCGTCCATCGAAGGTGGTATTTATATTGGCGAAGGTCAATTAACTGCACTAGAGAACATCAAGTCGAAAAACGAGATGATTGGCGAAGTTATTGGCTTATTACAATCGCCTGCTAAAAATGTTATTTCAGCATTATTAAGCGGTGAGAAGAAATTAGCTGGTATCGTGAAGACTTTGTCTGAGCGCCCTGAGTAATTATTAACAAGTTTTACCGGAGTGAAAACTCCAATAAATTATTAATTCATAACAATTAAATTTTCAAAAAATGGCAGATTTAAAAGCGTTCGCTGAACAATTAGTGAACTTAACTGTAAAAGAAGTAAATGAATTAGCTACTATCCTTAAGGATGAGTACGGTATCGAACCAGCTGCTGCTGGTGCTGTTATGGTTGCAGGTCCTGCAGCTGGTGGCGCTGACGGTGGTGAGGCTGCTGCTGAGAAATCATCTTTCGATGTAATCTTGAAGGCTTGTGGTCCTAACAAATTAGCTATCGTTAAATTAGTGAAAGACTTAACTGGTTTAGGTTTGAAAGAAGCTAAAGACGTAGTAGATGCTGCTCCTAAAGCAGTAAAAGAAGGTGTATCTAAGGACGAAGCTGAAGGTTTGAAGAAAACTTTAGAAGAAGCTGGTGCTGAAGTTGAATTGAAGTAATTCAACCCAACCTATCTTACGAAAAAAGGGAATGGCAACATTCCCTTTTTTTTGTTTAATACCTTATCTTTGTCCACTCATTTTCCTATTCATTTATGCACAATCTGATCAAAATGCTTCCTGATGCCATCGCAAATCAAATTGCGGCTGGTGAGGTAGTGCAGCGACCAGCCTCTGTGGTAAAGGAATTGATGGAAAATTCCATTGATGCTGGGTCTAGTTTTGTCCAGCTGATTGTGAAAGAGGCCGGGAAAGTCAGTATCCAAGTCATCGATGATGGCGCAGGAATGTCACCGCAAGATGCGATGATGTGTTTTGAACGACATGCCACCTCTAAGATTAGTAAGGCCGAAGACCTTTTTGCAATTAGAACGATGGGATTCAGAGGGGAGGCTTTAGCTTCTATCGCCTCCGTAGCTCAAGTCGAATTGAAGACAAGGCGAGAGGAGGATGAATTAAGTACCTTAATCCGCATGGAAGCCTCTGTGCTGAAGGCGAATGAACAAGTTGCGGCACCTAAAGGAACTTCTATCCTGGTGAAAAACCTATTCTATAATATCCCAGCTCGTCGAAATTTCCTCAAGTCGAATCCGGTGGAGATGCGTCATATTTTGGACGAATTCCAACGCATTGCATTAGCCAATCCGGAGATCAAGTTCTCTCTGATCCAAAATGAGCAAGAAACCTATTCCCTCCCCGTTGAAAAGCTGGGTAAGCGAATCGTGGATTTGTTCGGGAAAACCTACCGCGAGCAATTAGCAGCCTGCGAGGAAAATACAAACTACGTTAGTATAAAAGGGTATGTGGGACGTCCTGAATATGCGAAGAAGACGCGCGGGGAGCAATTTTTCTTTGTGAATAATCGATTCATCAAGAGTTCGTACTTGCACCACGCGGTCATGAGCGCTTATGAGCGTTTAGTTCCAGATGGCACCTTCCCTTTCTATGTGTTGTTTCTGACCATAGATCCAGCACACATCGACATCAATGTACATCCCACGAAAACCGAAATCAAATTTGATGACGAGCGGTCGATCTATGCCATTTTACAGGCGGCCATTCGGAAGACGCTTAGCCTAAACCATTTGATTCCGTCGTTGGATTTTGATGCGAATGTGAATTTCCGGAATCCTAGTGGGGCTCCGGCATCTATAGGCTCGATTCCTTCGTTTTCAAGCTCGAATTCCCCTAGACCTGTTCAAGATGCTTGGAGGAAGCTTTACGAAGGCTTAAATGACAATATTGAAGCTTTTGAGCGAGGTAATGTAGCCGATCCGTCTACCAATTTGTTTAGCGAGAATTCGGCGACCATTCAAAGCAAGGCAAACACCTGGACAGCAGAAAGTACTTCGCACGCTAATTTTCAGGCTATTCAAATTCTAAACAAGTATTTAGTAGTGACTCTCTCCGGAGGGATGCTGTTAATTGATCAGAAAAAAGCCTACCAACGCATCTTGTTTGATCAGTTCTCTGAGAATTTGGTGAAGAAAAATGGGGTGTCTCAGCAATTATTGTTCCCCCAAATTCTTCGCATTAATCCCGCCGATTCGGTATTACTGGAGGAAATACTCGTGGACATTACCGATTTAGGCTTTGGCTTGACGAAAGATGCGGAGGAAAATTACTGGATTCAAGGTGTACCTGCTGGAATTGGCGAAGAGGATGGGCAGAACTTATTGGAAGGTATTTTAGAACAAGTGAAGAACGAGGCTTCTGATTTAGGCCAAAATCATTCCGAAAAAATCGCTCGCATCTTAGCGAACCGTGCGGCTATTCGATATCAAATGAAGAAATTACTAGCGGAAGAAATGTCTGCTTTAGTGGAACAATTGTTTGCCAGCACTAATCCGTCGTATTCACCTAACGGAGAAATTATCAGCCGTTCCTTAAACGAAGCTGAAATCGGTCAGTTAATTGGCTAATTCTTTGGCACGATCCTTAGCTGCAATAATTCCTTTTTGCAATCCCTCAGCGACTAAGTTTTCCTGAAAAATTTTCAACGCAGCTTCAGTCGTACCTCCTTTAGAGGCAACCGCCTGAATCAATTCATCCAAGGACTTATCGCTCGTTTGCATCAAATGATAAGAACCTAACATGGTTTGCTTCACTAAAAGAGATGCCATAGCTGGCTCAAAACCCATCTTTACTCCTGCATCAATCATTGCCTTAATCAAATAGAAGAAATAGGCCGGACCACTACCACTTAAACCCGTCACCGCATCCAACAAACCTTCCTCCTCTAAGAATACTGCTCGGCCGGTCGAATTGATTAAATTTTCCACCTTCCGAATATCCGAAATGCCGACGGCAGACGCGGCTGCGAAAGCGGTCATCCCCATTCCCAAAAGGGCGGGTGTATTCGGCATCGCCCGTACCACTAAATCGTGCGATAAACTAGCCTGAATACTCGAAATCGGAATACCTGCCATGATGGATAAAACGATTTGAGATGGCTGAATAAATCGTGCTAATTCGGAGGAAACGGAAGGATAATCTTGTGGCTTTACTGACAGGATGATTAAATCCGCAGTAGCCACTTTCTCTGAGATGGTATCCACTACGATTCCGGTCTTTTGCTGCTGCAAAATATTGCCACGTTCCTTATTCTTTTCAATCAGAATCAACTCCTCTTTAGAGACCAGATTATATTGAATGAAGGAATTAGCGAAAGCCATCCCCATATTACCACAACCTATGATCGCTATTTTCATTTTATTTTGATTCAAATAATTTGGCCAAATACTGGTCCAATGCAGCTCCTCTCAAACCTTTCGCAATAATTCTTCCTTCTCTATCTAACAGAAAAGTCTGGGGTATCGAATTCACCTGGTAAGCCTGAGCACCTGCCGAACTCCAATATTTTAAATCAGAAACATGTTTCCAAACTAATTTATCCGTTTCAATTGCTTTCAACCAAGCTGCTCGATCCTGATCTAAACTAACGCCAAAAATCTCAAAACCCTTATCCTTGTAGGCCGCATAGGTCTTCACCACATTCGGATTTTCTCTTCGACATGGACCACACCAACTCGCCCAAAAATCAATAAGTACGTATTTCCCGCGCAAAGAACTCAAGGCTAAATTAGGCCCTGCCGGTGTCGCAAGATTAATTTCAGGCGCCATCGACCCTTCATTCACCCCCCTTAGTCGATTCAAATTGTTTACAAACTGAAGCACCTGAGGATGAGTAGGTCTAGCCTTGTATAATGTATTTGCAATTTCCATCAGCGAGGCCATCTCCTGTTCAGCAGGCAAAAAATTAGTCGCCCAAAGGGCCACCAAATGACTCCCCATCTGCGGAATCAAGGCTTTAATTTTAGCAGAACTAGCTATCTGTGCCTTGGTAAACTCTGCCTGAATTCGTTTTTCTTGCTTCTGGTCAACCTGAATCTCCTGATTCCACTTCCGAACCTTGACCTCCATTTCCTTCGAAATAGCCATCAATTCCAGCATAAATTTCACGTTCGGGTAATCTCCCTTCATCGTGAAGGCACTCTTGCCTTCCTCGTCATTGATCCCATCAGCAACGATATCAATGGTTTCTCCCCCTTCTAAAATGACTAATACTTTTTGTGGCTTAGGCGTATCAAAAAAATTAACTAAGTAGAAGGCTCCCTGATCTTTTACTTGTCCCTTGAAAGTGACTTTATTTTGAGCTGAGGGGCTTGCTGAGTCAATTTTGACCATTTTACCTAAGTCATTAATGTATTCCAAATAGATTTTTTTCCCTGGAATAACCGTCTTAGCCTCAACAAGCAACTCAAAACTCTGTGCCTGTATTGCTGTCGTAAATAATAATAGGATCCCGATTAATCTCATTTATGCTTTAGCTAGTTCTTCTGTCATTAATTGATTTACGCGCTTCGGATCGGCCGTTCCTTTTGATTTCTTCATCACCTCTCCGATAAATAGGGCGATCAATCCTTTCTTTCCTTTTTGGTATTCCTTCACTTTATCTGGGTAGGCAGCGATAGCTTCCTGAACCCAAGTGATTAATTCGTCACCAGATTGGGCTTTCAACCAACCTTGTTCCTCCACTAATTTCTGAGGCGCTTTCTGTGGGTTTTCGATGGCCAAAGGAAATAACTGATGTGCCGCCAAATTATGCGTCAACGTTACACTCTCCACTAATTCAACGATTTCAGCTAAGGCCTTAGGGCTTAACTCAAATTCCGTAATCGACTTATTTTTTTCGTTCAAATAGGATTTAACTGGACCCATTAACCAATTAGAAATCGATTTATACGCTTTAGAATGGCTCGCCACTTCTTCAAAATAGAGGGCCATTTCTCGCGTATCAGACAAAAAGTGGGCATCATAAGCAGGCAAACCATACTCATTCATCAACTTTAATTCCTGCTCCCAAGGCAACAAAGGCATGGCTGCTTTTATATCTTGCAACCAGTTCTCTGATATTTCTAGCGGTGCCAAATCAGGCTCAGGAAAATACCGGTAATCATTCATTGTCTCCTTTATGCGCATTGAATGGGTTGTTCCCGTATGTGCATCAAAAGTTCTCGTTTCCTGAATCAGCGTTCCTCCTTCATTGAGCACCTTTGTTTGGCGAACGATCTCATGCTCAATCGCACGCTGTATATTGCGAAGGGAATTCATATTCTTAATCTCCACTTTCGTACCTAATGTAGTGGTTCCTTCTGGCCGAATAGACACATTAACATCTGCTCTAAGCGAGCCCTCCTCCATATTACCGTCACAAATTCCGAGGTAACGCACTAATTTACGAACCTCAGAAACGAGGGCGAATGCTTCTTCAGAAGAGTGTATAGACGGTTCCGTAACCATTTCAATTAAAGGAGTTCCGGCTCTGTTGTAGTCCAAAAAACTAAATGGATTATCTCCCTCATGTAACGATTTGCCAGCATCTTCCTCTATGTGAATGTGGTGAAACTCCATCTTTTTATCCCCTTCCTTCAAGTGAACCAAAACAGAGCCTCCTACACAAATAGGAGTTTTATCCTGGGTAATTTGATATCCCTTAGGAAGATCAGGATAGAAATAATTCTTCCGATCAAAATACTGCTTAGGAGCAATTTTAGAACCAATCGCTAAACCCATCTTAATTGCGAATTCCACTACCTTTTTATTCAACTTGGGTAATGTTCCCGGATGACCTAAAGAAATAGGTGAAATTAAGGTGTTAGGTTCTTGACCAAAAAGCACAGGATCGCTGGCGAATATCTTCGAATTCGTCTGCAACTGTGCATGAATTTCAAGGCCAATAACGGGTTGATAGGAAATACTCACTGAAAATTATTTATAATCACGAAAGAATATAAAGATACAAAAAACCTTCGTTTAAAGAATTAAACTACTTGATTTTGCACGTACAAGCCGTTTTATGCTTGTAATTAAACCAATAGGCCAGCGTGATAAAAACTCCCAAAGTGAGGCCAAAAATCCATTCAATCGATTTCATACCTACCAAGGTATCAACCACCTTCACGACAACACCTAAACCTAAAAAATACAAAGGCATAGGCTTACGGTGTTTGAGATAATCTTGCCACAATAAAATCAAAGCCATCAAAAAGCTAACAATCACTAAAATCCATTCAATCATGGGACTAAATGCAATAGAACTAGCTAAATAAGGGGCTGCAAATAGCACTAATGGCAAAGTAAGGCAATGTATTGCACACAAAAGCGAGAGAAAAACTCCCACTTTTTCAGCTGGTAATAAATGCTTATACTTATTATTAGACATTTAACTAATTATTTAATTTTATGCGTATTTGCAATAGTGTTGCAAATATACTCAAGAACGAGCAAATCGCAAAGGGAAATAAGCGTATAGATAGGAGAGTAAAGAGTAGAGAGGAGTCGGTAACCAGTAGTCGGGAGTCGATAGTCACTAGTCGATAGTCACTAGTCGATAGTCGGGAGTCGCTAGTCGCTAGTCGGGAGTCGATAGTCGCTAGCTTTATCTATACTCT
>JBIILT010000074.1:0-6837 GCA_044338355.1 Aquirufa sp. | reverse complement strand
ATAAGGGATAGAAGTAGAATGAATTTTTTCATTACTGAATCTTGATAAATTTGAATACGGCTGACTTAGTATCTGCGTCCATGGACTGATACATTAAGCGAATGAAATAGATGCCCTCGTTGAAGGAGGAAACGTTGAATTCTTTTTCAAAGTAGTTGATATAATAGCTTTTTGGATCAATACTCATCACCCTTCCGTTCACATCCACTACATGGAACTCGATGAAACCTGGGCGATTAAGTAGACCTTTAATGCGAAGATTGGAGGAAGCTGGGTTAGGGGAAACGGTTATACTTTCTCCCTCGGTAAAACTTAAGTCAACTAGGCCTGTAACCAGAGGTGTAAATGACTGCAATACCCCAGTGCTTAATGAAGAGTTATCTGAAAATTTAAATAAGGCAACAGAGGCTGATTCGCCAATGCTATAGTCTAAGGAAAAGCCGGAAACCGTGGAATAGCTTCCTCCCACGTTTACGGTTTGAGGGCTAATCGACTGACTGAAACTTGTGGCAATCGGTACAATTATTAGCAGCACAAAGATTAATTTCTTCACATCCGAATTTTATGGAGTATACAGAATTAATTACAAGATAGTGGTACTTGTTATCTATTACATCTTCTATTTATTTAACGGTTAATTTATTTCAAACCAACCCCTTCAACTTCTCTAACCCCGTCTTCGCCACCTTCAGTGGATCTTGAGCCCAAAGTTCTTTGTTGAACAACTCGAGAGAAAGGATAACCGGTTTTTCAGAGGGTTTTAAGCGTTTGATGATTTCCTTAATCGGTGCTTCGCCGTCACCTGCGTAGATGCGGTCGCCATCCGTGATGGAGGTCGGTTTGATGGAGGTGACGTAGTCGTTTACGTGGAAGATTTCAATCGAGTTTTCGCCTACGAGGTGGAGGCAGTCGATGGAGGATTCGCCTTTGTAGAGGTGGAATACGTCTAATAATAGTTTTGCGTTTGGTTGGCCAGCTTCGGCGGCGACGAATAGGACGTCAGCCACGCGGTTTAGGTTTTTCGAGTGTCCCCACATTTCGAGCTGGGGTGTAACGCCGGTGCTGACACCGATGTCTAGAATGGCGCGGTAGCGTTCTGCGGCGCGGCGAAGGTCGAGGCCTGCTTCTTTAGTGGCGCCCATGGGTGGAGCTGCGGTGCGGAAACAGCCTAATTCAGCTAACATGCCCATTTCGCGTTTCATTTGTTCTACACCTTGTTTACGTGTCGCCTCGTCATCGACAATCCATTGGGCGAAACCGATGGCATTTTGGATTTTAATGCCTAAGTCATCGATGCGCTTCTTGACTTCAGATAGTTTGCCACCTGATTTCAGATAGGCTTCTAAGGTAGGAACCCAAATCTCACAGTGCTGATAGCCAGCTGCGAAGGCGACTTCGAGTTCTTTAATGAGCCCTAACTTTTGGCCCATAATCGTACTCATGTTCAACGAAAATTCGAATTTTTGTGCCTTAGCTGTTGGAGTTGCGGAGGCTGAAAAGGGTAATAAAGCCGCTCCAGCCGCGGTTCCAGAAGCAAAAAGTAATTCGCGGCGACTAATTTTTGGCATAAGATTTAGCAGATAGAATCGATTTCAAGGTGTTCAGGTCACCCGATTTTTTTAATTGTTTATAGGCATCAGCCCAGGTCCACAGGATAAGTGGAATTTCTTGGTCGCCTAAATCGATGCTAGAGTTCACATTGGGTCCCTTTTTAGTCTTGATCACAATAACCCCATTGGCTCCTCTGACTCCATAGATAGCCGTTTGTGACGGATCCTTCAGGACATTTACGCTCTCGATGTCGTTTGGATTAATGGAATTAATGTTTCCAGTTAAAGGAACATCATCCACAATATAAAGGGGGCCATTCGCATTAATAGAGCCTATTCCGCGTATTCTAACCATGGTCCCGCCGCCTGGAGAATTATCACTGCTGACGGTAACGCCGGCCGCCTGGCCTTGAATCTTTTGATTCACCGAAGCCGCGTTAACTTGACTGAGGCGATCTGCAGTGATGGTATTTAGTTCCTTATTGGAAGAAGTTTTCGTTAATCGCAACGGATGAATTTGAAGACTAATCCCAGCATTGCCTTTCTGATCCTTGCCAGTTACGAGCTTGATGTGATCGATAGAACCGAGTGGAACGATGGATGTTTCTCGAAACTCTTCTTGGGAGGCAGTAGCAGGTTCGTATAATTGAACGAAAAGCGTGTCGTTTCGAAGGTTGAATTGTTGCTTCGGGTTCTCAAAATGTTTTTTGAGGAGGTCAAAAAAGGTGTTTTTTTGGCCAAATACAACAAAAGGAAATACGAGTAGAATTAGTAGTTTTTTCATTATAGTATTTCGCCTAGCTTCTCATAGGAGAGAATCATCGAACGAACATTATGGTAATTAATTTTCCAATTATGAGCCATGTGGCGCCAAATCGGTTCCCCTTCGCGGGTCATCAACGGCCACCATTCTCCTGTGTTGCGGTTAATCATCTTATCGAACACGAATCGGTGTACTTGTTCGTACGCTTTCAGGAATTTCTCATCTTTTGTTAAAAGATAAGCATCCAGCATTCCGATGAGCATTTCAGCTTGCTGCCAAAACTCCTTTTCTAAGTCCGTAGGCCCACCGCTATGGGATCCTTCTACAAACACCCCGCCATGCTCCCAGTCAATGCCATTTTCCATGGAATGGTAGAAGGCTTTCTGGATATTCGCCACATAGGGTGCTGTATCAATCTTGCCCACCTTCAGCGCGTGCATTAATAACCAGCCAAATTCCGAGTTATGACCATAGGAGGTGTTATCGACGGCGGAGGCTTTTTGGCCACCATCTTGAAAACGATCCCAGCCCCAAACGATATCAAATTTAATCTGTGGCGCCACGCTCCAGTCCGCCCAAAACTGCGGAATCCCCGTTCCCGTCGCCGGATCCATAATTTTTTGAATCAAAATATCAATCGATTCCTTCAGCTTTCTGCGGTGAATATCTTTACCACTCGCCTCATAAAGTGTCGTGAATGCCTCCATTAAATGCATATGCACATCCAAGGTCTTGCGATCCCCACCCGGAGCACCTGGTCCCATCAGCGACCAATCTTCCGCAAAGAACTCCCAATATCCGCCATAATTAGTATCCACTGCATACTTTTGGAGTAAATCAAACACCTTCTCCGCATATTCTAATCCCACTGGATCCCCCGTCGCCAAGGTATATTCGCTCAAAGAGTAAATGGCAAAACTATGCCCATAGCCGATCTTCTGCTTGTTCGTCGCCTCTCCAGCCCGGTTCACCATCCAATAGAAACCACCGTGCTCGGCATCCCACATTTTGTCCAGTAAAAACCGCACTCCATGGGCCGCCATCTCCTTCATCACTTCCCCACCAAAACCATGCCTGTACGCTTGTGCATACGTAAACACGGAACGTGTCATCGCAATCAACGATTTTTCGTCATCTCCCGCATCCTCCCCAAACTCATTGAAATGGGTAATAAATCCCCCTTTTTCCCGATCCACCGTCCGCTGAATCCAGAAGGGCAGTAGCGCCCCTTCCGTATATTCCTTGATTTCTGATCTAAGCGATTGAATGTCCATCCTGTAATTGTCTAATGGCTTCCGGACTCGCTGAGCCGGTTACGCCTAGTTGATGAATTGTTATATGTACGGCCAAAGAGGCAAATTCACATGCCTCTTCCACCGAGGCCCCCGCCGCTCTCGCCGCAGAAAATCCGGCCACCACCATGTCGCCAGCGCCCACTGTATCGATGGGTCCTGTTACCGGAAAGGAAGGTTGGTGATGGTATTCTTGCTCGCTGGCATAAACCATTCCTTTTTCGCCTAAGGTAACCAAGACCGGTTGTTTTCTGTTCGTGGCCCAGGCCTGAATATGTTCTTTCGTAGCTGGTTTTGAATGAAGCTTTGTAAACTCAGCCTCATTCACTTTTAAAGGGATGTGTTTTGCATAGCTGCCTAGTGAGCGTAGATCAGCTATTGCGTTTGATTTATGGACTTCCTCGATGTGATGGGATTGAAATAAGGGAATACTGAATTGTTCGTTAAAGATGATCCAATCAAAGGATTCTTTTTCAAGCGCCTCGATTAACTCGTTTGTATGATCCTGAAAATTCGATGACCTCGTACCAAAATCAATTCGATTCAATTCCTCTGCACCCTGCATCGGTTTCGAATACGTAGGGGTATCAATCGCGATTTCCTTGATGTTCGAGGAATCGATTCCTAAGCTTTTCATTTGATGCGCCATCTCCCTGCCGAAGACGTCATTCCCACGCACCCCAAAGGCTGAAACTTGTACCCCTAAAACAGCTAGATTCTTTGCTACATTGCCCGCACCGCCTAGATAAGCGCGCGGAACAGAGGCGAGATGAACTTCTTTAGCGGTTTCGATGGAAAATTCGCCAGTGGAGGTTTGAATATCGAAATAGAAGTCCAAAGCAAAATCCCCCATAACCGCTATGCGCAGCTGTTGGATTTGGGCTAACAGGTTCTCCAATCTTTCGGAATTCATGTCTGGTAGGTTTAGCTAAATTTTCGACGAAAAATAGGGATATTTTCTTTAATTTTGATCAACTATTCATTCTAATTCAAATTTGTTTTGGCACTAATTAAATCAATCTCTGGCATACGTGGTACCATCGGTGGAAAACCAGGTGAAGGTTTAAGTCCTTTGGACGTGGTTACCTTCGCAGCAGCTTATGGCACCTGGTTAAAGAAAAAAGGGCATCCGTCTAATTCGATCGTATTAGGTCGCGATGCGCGTATCTCCGGCGAAATGGTCAGTTCTTTAGTGGCGAATACCTTAATCGGATTGGGTTGGGATGTATTGGATATCGGTCTTTCTACGACCCCAACGGTTGAATTAGCCGTGCCTTGGACGAAAGCTGCCGGTGGAATTATTATCACCGCTAGCCACAATCCAGCGCAATGGAACGCCTTGAAATTATTGAATGAAAGCGGAGAATTCATCTCCGATCAGGATGGAAAAGACTTATTAACGATCGCAGAAAATCAAGATTTTGATTTCGCGGACGTGATGAAATTAGGTCAATTAACGCAAGACAATAGCTTTTTACAGCAGCATGTGGATCACGTGTTAGGCTTGAGCTGGGTAAATAAATCAGTGATAGAGAAAGCGAATTTCCGCATCTTAGTGGATGCAGTGAATTCGACGGGAGGAATTGTGGTGCCTATGTTGCTGAAGGCCTTGGGCGTTCAGCACGTGGACGTGATTTTTGGTGAGCCTACGGGTCATTTTGGCCATAATCCGGAGCCCCTTCCGGAGAATTTGACGGAGATGATCTCGAAAATGAAAGGCGGAAATTACGATTTAGGGATTGTGGTGGATCCAGATGTGGATCGCCTTTGCTTTGTTTCAGAAGATGGAACGCCTTTTGGCGAAGAATATACCTTAGTGGCGGTGGCTGATTATGTGCTTTCTAAGAAGGCAGGTAATACGGTTTCCAATCTTTCTTCTACGCGTGCTTTAGCGGATGTGACGCGCAAAGCTGGCGGCGAATACTTCGCGGCGGCGGTAGGAGAGGTGAATGTAGTGACTCAGATGAAAGCAGTAAATGCGATCATCGGTGGCGAAGGAAATGGAGGGGTGATCTTCCCTGAGTCGCATTACGGACGTGATTCCCTGGTCGGAATCGGTTTGTTTTTAACGCATTTGGCAAACAAAGGCATCAAAGCATCCGAATTGCGCGCGAGCTATCCGGCCTATGTGATTTCCAAAAACAAAATCGAATTATCCGCTGACCTAAATGTAGATTTAATTCTAGCAACGGTCGCCGAAAAATACAAGAATGAAAAGGTTAACATGATCGATGGCGTGAAAATTGACTTCCCAGATCGTTGGGTTCATTTGCGCAAATCGAACACAGAACCGATCATTCGAATTTATGCGGAGGCTTCTTCGGAGGCGGAAGCAGATACACTCGCTCAACAAATTATACACGTAATTGAAGAAATTGCGAAAGCATAAATGGCAGAAAAAACTCCAATATACCTAGATAACGCGGCGACAACTCCGGTGGATCCGGCTGTTTGGGCTGAGATGCAACCTTATTTCGAGCATTTTACCGCGAATCCGTCATCGATTCACTCCCATGGGCGTCAAGCGAAAGTGGCGGTCGAAAAGGCGCGTAAAACGATCGCGACTTTATTAAATGCGTCGCCTTCTGAGATTTTATTTACTTCAGGCGGAACGGAAGCGGATAATACAGTCTTGCAATCGGCCGTTTTGCACGGTGGATGCAAGGTGATTATCACTTCACCAGTAGAACACCATGCGGTGATACATACAGCGGAGGCTTGGGCGAAACTGGGATTGGCAGAATTGAAATTAGTCCGTGTAAATCCAGATGGATCGATTGATTTAGGCCATTTGGAAGAATTATTGTCTTCTTCAGAGAAGGCGATTGTGAGTTTAATGCATGGCAATAATGAGATCGGTAATTTATTGGATTTACACGCAGTGGGAGACCTTTGCGAGCAATATGGAGCCTTATTTCATTCAGATACGGTCCAAACCATGGGTCACTACAAGCACGACGCTTCAGCTTTGAAAGTCCATTTCATGGTGGGAGCAGCGCATAAATTCCACGGTCCTAAAGGCATCGGTTTCTTGTATGCGAAAGCGGGAACGAAGTTCAGTCCATTAATGCACGGTGGAGCGCAAGAGCGTAACCAGCGCGGAGGCACCGAGAATGTCTATGGGATGGTAGGTGTTGCCAAAGCCTTAGAATTAGCCTACTCCGCCATGGATGAGCACGCATCCTACATCAAAGGCTTGAAAGCCTATTTCATCGAAGGATTACAAAAGCAA
>JBIILT010000117.1:0-5344 GCA_044338355.1 Aquirufa sp. | reverse complement strand
ATACCTGTTTTTAATGGTCAGTCTGCCGCATTTGACTCCCCTATTCACCCTTTCGCTCATTCGCGCAGAAAAACGTCTGAGATCTTTTCTTTGGGCGGTCATCAGGTGCCACGCGTAATCGCTGACTTTTCCACTCGATCATCCATCTCAATTGGTGATTTAAAGGCGATAGGGCATTTCTATTTACCTGAACCAGATAAATGGGCAATGAATGACCTAGGTGCTGATTTTATTTATACGGGCCTACAGACGCTTGATTTTATGTTACCTAATGGATTGCGTCAAATTCAAGACTCCTCTATTTGGTCAGCTTCTGAATATGTATATCCCTTATTCAGCTATACAGATTATCAAACTGCCGCTGTAAAGCATACGACTTTAAATTTCGTATCATTGGATGCAGCTGAATTAGTGGCAGGTGCTGACGAGTTTGATTCTACTTGCGTTATTGTACTACATACCACGAATGCACATCAAATGCCGTCTATTAGACGAGCTTTCTTTCATTTGATGGAAAAAGGAATAAATAATCCGGTAATAATACACCTCAACTACATATCCATTTCGGACGATCAATTTCAATTATTTGCCCCTACGGATGGAGGAGCCTTGTTTATTGATGGTTTAGGTGATGGTTTGATGTTAAGCCTAAAGCATTCGAAGAATAAAGAAGCTTTATGTAATTCGACTAATTTTGGGACGCTCCAGGCAAGCAGAATGCGTATTTCTAAAACGGAATACATTTCTTGTCCTTCATGTGGTCGTACTTTATTTGATTTGCAAGAAACGACGGCTATGATTCGCCAAAAAACAGATCATTTAAAAGGGATCAAAATAGGTATTATGGGCTGCATCGTAAATGGTCCGGGTGAGATGGCTGATGCAGATTATGGATACGTGGGTATCGGAAAAGATAAAATTGCGCTCTACAAAGGGCAAGAAGTAGTGAAAAAGTCTGTTCCTGCAGATTCTGCGGTGGATGAATTGATCACGTTAATTAAGGAACATGGAGATTGGCGCGAGCCCTCTGTAAACGACTAGACTATGAGCAGATTAAGAGAACAATTTAGAGTGGGGGAAGTTTTCACGTATTTTATTCGTGTATTCCAAAAACCAAAGCCAGGAGCTGCACCCGCTAATTTTAACTTACGCGCCATGCACACGATAAACAAGATTTCTATCTTGATGTTTATCGTTTGCCTTATTGTGATGATTTATCGCGCTTTTCTGCGCTAGTTATTTAGTTCCGTAAAGACACCAAGATGATTTTGCTTTTTTTAAAGCAACCGCATCTTTTGTTTTTCCCTTAACATAATCACACAAGAATTGATTCTCCTTCGGACCTAATGCGCCAGGCATTGAATTGATTAATTCATCGATTACCTTCATTGCCTGCTTCGCTTTTTGTTGTTTGAAAAGCATATCAGACTCCACCATCCACGTTCTGCGATTAATACTGGCACGGTCTAAGCCCGTTTTAGCCATTTGGGACTTAATTTTCATTAAACCTGATTCCCCTAATTTTGCGGCTTGTGATCCAGATAAAGCAATAGAGAAGATATTTTCATACACCATACGAACCACAGATGGGTCAAAAATGGAATTATAATAGTTTATGTTACGGATGAAATAATCAAAAAGTCGGTTATCATGGCTCATTAATGCTACTTGCATTAGATTGAAATTCAATTGAGAACTGTATTGAGCCGGTGTTAATAACGCGATATAAGCATTCATTGCCTTAATGTTAGTTAACGTATCTCCAGTAATCCTCGCATATTGAGCATAATTTATCAACATCCCTGGATTCTTCTCTCCTTCAGCTAAACGTTTCGGGAATTTAGACACTTGTTCGGCAGGATTGATGGCCTTTGTTGCTATCGCATTTACCATTGTTGCGGTATTATCTTTCTCACCAAATATCCTCGCTTGTATAATTTTCATCGATTTTGGCTCAAAAAATACAAAGGTAGGCGTTGCGTTTAAAATAATCCCCGCTTGTTTTACAGCTAATTGATTCGCTGGATTACGAATATCAAGTTGGTAATTGATGAAATTCTTATTGTATACCGCTCCTACTGACGCTTGCGTAAATACATTTTTGAATGAATTGCAAACGTGGCAATCAGGAGCATATATCTCCATGAAAAGCAATTTATTTTGCTTGATGGCTTCTGCACGCGCTTCTTGTAAAGAGGCCGCTGAACTAAAATTAATGCCTTGTGAAAGTCCTAAAAAGGGTAATATCAGGAGTAGGAGTGTTTTTTTCATATTTATTTAGTGCCTTTTTCAGCAGCTACGATTTCTTTCTGTAAATGGGTTGATAGCGTACGACAAACGGCTTCTAATTCTTGCGCAAAGAAGTTGTCGCCAGTAGCTTGTAAAGAGGCATCTGCCACAGTACCTACTATTTCAATGAAGAATCTTTTCATATCCATTACCTCCATATCTTTCGTCCAAAGAGGTAATGTTAACGTCCCTTTATGGTAAGGATCCCAAGTAGCGACTAAAATGGCTTTGGTCTCTTCGATCCCTTCGTTTGGATTATCGGTAGCAGACCAAGAGATTTGTTCTGGGATGTTTTGGTCGTCTAATTGTATCTTAAAATTGATTTCAGAATGTTTCATGGATGTAAAATTAATCGTATTTTCGTATAAATTAAGGAAAATTAATGGTTAAGGCTGAAATTATTACCATTGGGGATGAGATACTCTACGGGCAAATCCTGGATACAAATACGCAGTGGATCAGTCTTGAATTAGATAAATTAGGAATTAAGACCATACGGAAATCATCCGTAGGTGATCAAAAATCAGAAATACTTCAGATACTAAACGAAGCTGCTCAGCGCGCTGACGTTGTATTTATAACGGGGGGCCTTGGACCTACGAAGGATGATTTGACTAAAAAAATCTTAGCAGAGTATTTTGGCTGTGATTTAGTTATGCATCCACAGGCATTACAAGATGTAACCGAATTCTTTTCAAAGCGAGGCAGAGAGTTGTCCGATATTAACCGCGATCAAGCCTTATTACCTACAAAAGCGGAATTTGTTCGCAATAGTCAAGGTACGGCACCCGGAATGTGGTTTAATGAGAAGGATGTCATTTGGGTTTCTATGCCTGGAGTTCCTTATGAGATGAAAAATATCATGGAACAGGAAGTGCTACCCCGATTGGTAAATCACTTCCAGATGCCGGTTATTTACCATAAGGTTATTAAGACTGTCGGAATAGGTGAATCTTATTTATCGGAATTGATAGAAAGCTGGGAATTACAATTACCTGAACATATTAAATTAGCTTATTTACCCTCCATGGGTATCGTTAAATTACGTTTAACAGCTGTAGGTGAAGATTTAGCACAATTGCAAGAGGCAGTTGAGGTTGAATTACAAAAAGTGAACCCGATTATTAAATCCTTTATATTTGGTTATGAAAAGGATGAGCTAGCGGAAGTAGTAGGTCGTTTATTGATCGATCAGAAAGCCACTTTATCTGTGGCAGAGAGTTGTACAGGAGGTCATTTGGCACATCAATTCACTCAAAATCCAGGTAGTTCTGCTTATTTCATCGGAGGGGTTCTCTCCTATGCTAATCAGGTAAAAATAGATCAACTGGGTGTTTCAGAGCAGATTTTAGCCAGCGATGGAGCTGTATCTGAAGCTTGTATTCAGGTCATGTCGCAAGGTGTTCAAAAAAGACTAGGAACCACGTATGCTTTAGCTACTTCAGGCATTGCTGGACCTGATGGAGGAACCGCAGAAAAACCGGTAGGAACTGTATGGATTGCTTTGGCACATCCTGAAGGAGTTATTACTCGAAAATTAACTTTAGGTGGAACGCGAATGCAAAATATTTATTTAAGCTCGCTAGCTTGCGTAAATTTGTTGCGCAAATATCTTTTAAACGATTTAAACTAAGCCTATGGCCATTACAGAGGTGATTATGCCCAAAATGGGTGAAAGTATCATGGAAGCGACTGTTTTAAATTGGTTAAAGCAGCCGGGTGATTACGTGGAAGTGGATGAGTTTATCTTAGAAGTAGCCACAGATAAGATTGATACGGAAGTACCTTCGCCGGTAGCCGGTTATTTACAAAAGATTTTAGTTCCGGTGGGCTCTGTAGCCACGATTGGAAATGCTATCTGCGTGATTGATGCTGTTGAAAGCGGTAATTCAACAACTAATGATTCTTTTGAGTTAGATGAAAGTATTTCAGCACTTATCGATTTAACTGTCGGATCTTCAGAATTAAGTACAGAAAAGTCAACTAATCCCTGGATCTCTCCATTGATTAAGCAGATTTGTCAATCTGAAAATGTATCTCAAAGAGAATTAAATCAGCTACCTGGTTCTGGTCTCGATGGTCGGATTACGAAAAAAGATGTCTTGAATTACATCGCTGTTCGAAATTCTAAGCGAATGATATCCTCTGGAACTTTGAGTCAAGGAGCTGGAATGCGTCTACCTGGTGATGAAGTAATTGAAATGGATCGCATGCGTAAGATGATTTCTGAGCGTATGTTAGATTCTAAGCGCATCGCTCCTCATGTCACCTCATTTTTAGAAGCCGATGTAACCAATTTGGTTAATTGGCGCTCGAAAGTAAAACAAGCTTTTCAAGATAAGTATCAGGAAGCCTTAACATTTACTCCTCTTTTATTCAAAGCAACTGCTGATGCATTAAAGGATTTTCCTGGCATGCTTATTTCTGTAGAGGGCAATTACATAGTGCAGCATGTTCAAATTAATATTGGAATGGCTGTTGCCTTGCCAAACGGTAATCTGATTGTGCCTGTTATTCATGAAGTAGATAAATTGACGTTGGCTGAATTAACCCAAAAGGTGAATGATTTGTCTGCTCGAGCTAGAGCAAATAAGTTGAAGCCAGCAGATTTAGAAGGAGGAACATTTACCATTTCAAATATTGGAAGTTTTGGTAATTTGATGGGAACACCTATTATTGTTCAGCCTCAAGTGGGTATTTTAGCTTTTGGAGTCATTGAAAAGAAGCCTGCAGTTATTACAAATGACAAGGGTGAGGATTTGATTGCTATACGACAAAAGATGTTTATTTCACACTCTTATGACCACCGTATTGTAGATGGTTCACTAGGTGGAGGGTTTGTGAAACGGGTCTCAGATTATTTAGAGAAATTTAGTAATGAAACACAGATATAAAAAAAGAGCCTCGAAGGAGGCTCTTTTCATTTATGAGGGATAAGGTTTAAAACTTAGCATCCACTGGTTTCACATTCGGGCGAATGATTTTAAGCAGAGTTAATAGTTTAATCATAGGATAAGTTGGATCAAACTCAAACCATTTTGTTGCAAAATTCACG
>JBIILT010000072.1:0-6913 GCA_044338355.1 Aquirufa sp. | reverse complement strand
GTTCGCAAACTGGGATCCATTCATCAAATTCGCTTTAGGAGAGAACGTAAAACGTTCTTATAACACCTCGAATCCGCGTTTCCCAGACTCAAGAATGGGTGTAGAGCAGGTGCTAATGGATGCGTTCACTCGCGCAAGAGATTATGAAAAGCAAGGTCCAGGTAAGCGTATTGATTTAGAATTAGAGACTTTGGTCGAAATTTTAAACCACAAACTTTTCATCACTTGTCACTCGTATGTTCAGAGCGAGATTAACGCGATGATGAAAGTGGCGGATCATTTTGGATTCACGGTAAATACATTTACCCACATTTTAGAAGGTTATAAAGTAGCTGATATTATGGCGAAACATGGTGCAAATGCCTCTACGTTCTCGGATTGGTGGAGCTATAAAATGGAGGTAACAGATGCGATTCCACAGAATGCGTACTTGATGCAAAAGACGGGCGTAAATGTGGCGATTAATTCAGATGATGCGGAAATGGCGCGTCGTTTGAACCAAGAAGCTGCAAAATCAGTAAAATACGCAGGAATGTCAGAGGAGGAAGCCTTTAAAATGGTGACCTTGAATCCTGCCAAAATGTTACACGTCGCTGACCGCGTCGGTTCGATCAAGGAAGGCAAAGATGCAGATATCGTGGTTTGGTCAGACAATCCTCTATCCATTTATGCAAAATCAGAGCAAACTATCGTAGACGGCGCTGTCGTATTCGATCGCGCGGCTGACTTGATTCGTCAGGCAGAATTAAAAGCGGAGAAACAACGTTTGGTGCAAAAAATGATCGGCGCGAAAAAAGGCGGCGCATCGACTCGTCCTGCAACTCCATCTTACAAAGAGGAAAACGAATGTGAAGTTGATCACCACCATGGAAACAGCATTTGGGACCGTATTTCGAGCCGTTGGGATAACACTGAAAACTAGAAAAAAAGATGAAAAAACAGATCATATATACACTCTTCTTAGGCCTTAGCGGTTTAACTGCTTTCGCTCAAGAAACCATGCACCCATCGCCCGCCCAAAGCAAGACCATCGTCATCAGCGGCGGAACGATCCACGTGGGCAATGGTAGCGTAATTGAAAACGGCACAATCGTTCTCGAAAAGGGCAAGATCAAATCGGTATCCGCTTCTGCTGTCACTATCACAGGTGATGTAGAACGCATAGATGCCACTGGAAAACAAGTCTATCCAGGCTTAATCGCCTCTAACTCGAGCTTAGGTCTAGTGGAATTCGTTTCCACGAAATCAACCGTTGATATCCAAGAATTAGGTGAAATGAACCCGAACATCCGTTCGATCGTAGCCTACAATACGGATTCTAAAATCATCAATACGGTGCGCTCGAATGGTGTTTTGTTCGCACAAATCACGCCACAAGGTGGCATGATCCCTGGTTCTTCCAGCGTCGTGCAACTCGATGCCTGGAACTGGCAAGATGCAGCTTACGCGATGGATAATGGCATTCACTTTAAAATGCCGGCTTTAATAAACCGTCCATCGGCTTTCCAAAGAAGAGGGGTGAATGCGGATCCGGTGGCGGCTGGTTTGGCGCGCCTCGAAGAGGCGCGGTCCTTTTTCCAAGAGGCAAAAGTGTATTTGAACGAGAAGACTCACACAAGTACGAACTTGAAATTCGAAGCAACAAGAGGTCTATTCGACGGATCGAAGCCCTTTTTCGTTCACTGCGACCTAGTGAAGGAGATGCTTACGGCGATTCATTTTGCCAAAGAATTCAACTTCAAACTCGTTCTCGTAGGAGCTACAGATAGCTGGATGATTGCAGACATCTTAAAGGAAAATAACGTAGCAGTGATTTTAGGCGAAATCCATAGCTTACCAGCTACGGAAGATGATGCAGTCGATCAACCCTACAAAACACCCGGCATGTTACAAAAAGCAGGTGTTTTATTCTCCATGGGCTTCGAAGGTAGCGATGGGAACTGGCGCCAGCGCGACCTACCTTTCCACGCTGGGACTATGTCCGCTTATGGAATGACAAAGGAAGAAGCCTTATCAGCAATCACGTTGAACGCAGCTAAAATCCTACACATTTCGGACAGAACTGGAAGTATTGAAGCTGGAAAGGATGCGAACATCGTGATCAGCACAGGTGACATTTTAGATATGCGTACAAGCGTATTGACGAATGCCTTTATTCAAGGCCGTGCTTTGAACTTAGATAACAAGCATTCACAATTATTTGAGCGTTATAAGTACAAGTACAACGTGAAATAAATTGATTTAAAGTTTAGTATAGAAAGTCCTCAAAAGCCGATTTTGTCTTTTGAGGACTTTTTTTATACTTTGATTGCGCCTATTTATCAGTGTTTTTATAAACTTCCCATATATTGTGGAATAAGTTTTGTTTTTGCATTTATTCTCTGAATATTATCAAAAATATCACTGTAACCACTAATAATTATAAAAACCAAACTAGTCTTTTCAACCGTTTTGATCAAGTCTCGCTTGACCTTACGGATGACACAATCCCAAGTCGCCTCCGCCGTTGGCGTATCCCAAAGCGCCTACAATTACTGGGAATCTGGCAAACATTATCCGAACGCCACTAAAATTTACCTACTCATCCAAGTCCTGAAGATTCCAATTGAGGATGTATTCTCGGCCTAAATTTTTCTTACCTTTGGGGGGATGATTCGCCTCAGCATTTTCCTTTTTTTTACACTCATTGCGTGCACCCCCTCCCCTGAGCCGGCGACTCATTTTTACGATTGGAAAAAAGAGCTGAACCGCCTTTCATCTTCCCCCATTTCAGTAAAAAAGACCGTCATCCTCGACGGCATTACGGAGGTAATTGATTCAGTTCAGGTGGATTTAAAAAAAGAATGGGCCCTCTTTGAAGAAGCCGATCTCAACAAGCCCGCCTACGCCCTTAGTTACGAAGATAAATCTATACCCGGTCTCATTCAGTATACCTTGAAAAAAGACGAGGATCTACCTGTACGATCATTTAAGATTGAATTAGATTCCTTAGGCCGTCCTTCTTCTGTTGATTTTGAGATTTCCTCAGAGAATTTAATTTATAGTACGTCCAAAAAACTATCCATGCGCCTAAATGCGGGTCGCGTCGTTTCCTATTCCATTTCAGGTTCTCAAGCTTTGCGTTGGTTTTCTACGCCTACGCGCTATTCGGTTAGTGGGGTGGTTCTCCACTAGATTAGAGATTATAGAGAAGAGAGTAGAGATAATATAGCGTGCTTGATTCCCCCATGTGATGCAATCGCCCTATTGTTGAAATACTTTCAAAGTACTAAATGGCATTTTCAGGTATTGACACTTTTTGTCAATACCTGAAAATCGAGTTTACCCCCGAACGACTTATTTCACAACACGAGGTTTAAGAACAATAAAGGCCTATTATGTGTTTGATATGTTCAGATCATTCACACCAGTGCAAACAGCAAAGCACAAATACATCGAAATAATTCGTATTTTTAGGACATGATTTTACGGACAGAGAATTTAGTCAAGAAATACGGACAACGATTAGTGAATGATCACATTTCGTATCAAGTGGCGCAAGGTGAAATTGTGGGATTATTAGGGCCAAATGGTGCTGGAAAAACCACTTCCTTCTATATTGCTACAGGATTAGTTAAGCCAAATGAGGGGAAAGTATTTTTAGGTGATTTGGACGTAACTGACTTGCCTATGTACAAAAGGGCGAGATTAGGCATCGGATATTTGGCGCAAGAGGCGTCGGTTTTCAGAACATTAAGCGTGGAGGAAAACATCCAGGCGGTGTTAGAGATGACGGATTTGTCGAAAGCCGCGCAGAAAGAAAAGGTGGAAAGCCTTTTGGAAGAATTCTCATTAACCCATGTTCGTAAAAGTTTAGGCCAGGTACTTTCAGGTGGCGAACGAAGAAGAACAGAGATCGCGAGAGCACTAGCAGTAGACCCCAAATTCATCTTGTTAGACGAACCATTCGCGGGGGTCGATCCCATCGCAGTGGAGGAAATTCAGACCATCGTGTCAAAATTGAAATACAGAAATATCGGGATCTTGATTACGGATCACAACGTGGATGAGACTTTGTCGATTACAGACAGGGCTTATTTACTTTTTGAAGGAAAGATTTTGAAGGCAGGAACGCCAAAAGAATTAGCGGATGACGAACAAGTTCGTCGACTCTATTTAGGTAAAAACTTTAAGTTGAGAGAAAAAAAATAGGATGAAAAAGGAGACGATTGCGGTACATGGGAGTCATTTAAAGGATGAAACGGCAGGGGCAATTGCTGCGCCGGTGTTTTTGACCACGACTTTTGAACGGGCTTTGGATGGAACTTATCCGAAAGGCCACATGTATTCTCGCAACTCGAATCCGAACCGAACTGCCCTTGAAAAAGGCCTAGCGGCCTTAGAAGGAGCGTCGCGAGGCTTCGCCTTCGGCTCAGGCCTCGCCGCCGTAAACGCCGTCTTTCAATGCCTCCAATCCGGAGACCATATCTTACTACCAGAAGTGGGTTATTACGCCTCCTACAAACTGGCGGAAGAAATTCTAGGCCCTTGGGGATTAGAAGTGACTCAGGTAGACATGACAGACTTAGCAAAAGTGGAGAAGGCGATTCAAAAGAACACCAAGCTCATCTGGGCAGAAACTCCCGCGAATCCGATGCTTTCCATCACGGATATCAAAGGCCTAGCAACCATCGCAAAAAAACACAGTCTGAAATTAGGCGTAGATAATACCTTAGGAACTCCCATTCTCCAAAATCCTCTATCCCTGGGTGCCGACTTTGTCATGCACGCGACGACAAAATACATAGGTGGACATTCCGACATTATGGGAGGCGCGGTGCTTGTGAAGGAAGACGACGACTGGGCAAAAAGAATTGAACGTGTTCAAATTTTAATGGGGGCGACGCCTAATCCTTTGGACTGCTACTTATTGGCCAGAGGATTAAAGACTTTACCGCTGAGAATGCGCGAGCATAGCGCCACGGCTTTGGAACTAGCTAAACGTTTAGAGAAACACCCAAAGGTAGAAAAAGTACACTATCCAGGCTTGGAATCACATCCACAACATACGCTTGCAAAAGCTCAAATGAACCAAGGTTTCAGTGGTATGATTGCCCTACAAGTAAAAACGGGGGAAACAGAAACCCGTGATATGGCAGGAAAATTACAGCTGTTTCAACAAGCTACGAGTTTAGGCGGAGTGGAATCATTAGTCGAACACCGCAAATCCATTGAAGGTCCACAAAGCACGACACCAGGGAACTTGTTGCGTTTCTCAATCGGCTTAGAACATGTGGATGATTTGTGGGCGGACTTAGAACAAGCCCTTCAAACGATCTAGAGATCTTTCTCTAGTTTTACCTCGATTTCTTTACCAATTCCTTTTAATTCGACTCTCTGACGCTTGTAGCTAGATTTAGAAATCGAAAGAAAATTGTATTGCTTTTCGTCTATCTTAATTTCGATGGGGGTTTTCCCTACAAAGTATCCGTTTAATATAACTTCTGCGCCAGAAGGATCCGATTTAACTAAAATAGTCTTAGTCCCAGAAGGCGTAAATGAACTTAATAAACTGATTAATAAGACAATAGCATAATTCTTCATGTAGGCATCTTGATTTGAAATCAAAGCTACCTTAAAATAAACGAAATTATATCCTGAGAACTAAAAATATCTAGTTGCTGATAATTGAAGTTGCGTATTTAGTTCGACCTTTTCCATGACCCATTGGTAATTTCTAATAAGGGCGAAATTCAATTTAGCGGAGATAACGACTTGCTTCATTCGACGTTGATAATATCCTCCAAAATGTATGTCAACCCACTTAGATTCCCATGTTTTAAACGCGTCATAATAATAATCCATGTTATGCGCATACCGCTCAATTGTAAATCCAGCGATAGTAGCGGGACGAACAAAGGCTACATCGAAAGTTTGAAGATTGGAACCGGGTCCAATGCCGGCACCTAGCACTTGGCCCTCATTGGTATACCCATGACGGACAAAATCATGTCGATACCAAGGTCCATTATTTCGAACCATTCTATCTGCAGTCATCTCCATAGCCGTATTTTCTAAAGCCAAGCGAACATATTTGCCAGGGGACTGCAAAAATACTTTGCGAATTCCATATAAATAGGCCCTTGAATGCTCTAAAGATAAATACCAATCAATTAAACTATTCTTATAATCATTCCAACCCACTTCTCCATAAATCTCTACTTGCGAAGCAGGGAAGACCCACCGAGCTGAAATAGACGCTAATTGGTCCCTGCGTTTCCCATCCTCTAAAGGCACTCTTTTCTTCTCCAAAGGCAAGAAAAAAGGGAAAATGTCTGAAAAGCCACTGCCTAGATCCGAAGTATAAAGATGAAAAGAGCGTGAAACACCCAGGAATAATCCTGGAATCCAGCGTGGCTGGTAATTCACTGTAATGGCGGTAAAATAGCGCGACCCTGGCACGGGTTTTGGCTCTAAAAAATTAATCCCATCCACTATGTATTCATTCGGATCAGGCTGCACACCTGAGCCCTCTAATCGGCCTCCAACCCATTGAAATTCGAATGATCCTAGAAAAGTTTTAAGCGGTTTAACACTATTAAATGTGCCGTGTAAAAAACCTGGAGCGTTATTTGACATCAATAAAGAATTTCGGAAACCAGGACCCCACCAGAGATTCTCTGTTGAAATTCCGACAGAAACTGAAGGAGAGGAAAGCCGAAGAGCTGTTTGGCCTAAACGTAAACGGGTGTAAGTAGAGGTCCCAAAACGTTCTGGAATATCTGTACTATTCCATAAGACTATCATGGGCGCTCGCAAAGGCCCCTGCAAAGAAAAAGTCTCAAAATCCTTATTCTCTGCTACGACTAACTCCGGCTTTATTTGTAAACTCAAACCCTTGTATTTCGTAAAAAAACCCGCAGTAAAATAGGTT
>JBIILT010000071.1:0-6960 GCA_044338355.1 Aquirufa sp. | reverse complement strand
TAATCCAAAATTAAGGAAGGCTTATTAACAAAATGGGCAGCCGTGATACGGTAATTAATTTCACCCCAATTAGCTAATGAGATAGATTGAGAAACCTGCAGAGAGACTTTGTTGAAGGAATCATCTCCAAACGCCTGTTCATAAGCAGCAGAAATGGTAGGCCCCACCTCATTGGACAACCTTCGAGATCCATTATATCTTCTCCAAGTAGCAAATGGTTGATATCGAACTATAATCGAGCCATATAATTGCTGACTAGTAGCAAAGGGAAGACCATTAGACTCAAAACGACGCTCCTTGAAGAAAAATCCATTCTCCTCGTTATTCACTAAGCTAGTACGCGATCGAAATTCAAGAGTTGAGTTCACATTCCATTTGGCATTCATTTGCACTCCATAAGAGGCTTTAATGAAATCTTTCTGGTAAAGTTTCAAATAATTTTGAGATAAGAACAAGGCATAATACAGGTTTACAATTTCTGGAACTGGTACCGTTGAATTAATCTGCTGTATAGCTGAACCTCCTGAAAGATTCATTCGCTGGCGATTCTCATCCCAATTACGTTCCACATAAGCAGAACCATTCCACGCTTTTCTTGAGAAAGCATAACGAACATCAAATCCCGTTCCCCAATAATCTGACAATTTATAGGTATAGCGGTAATCTGCACCTCGACCTAGAGAATAACCATCAACCGCATTATATCCAGATTGAAAACCGCTTAGCGTTAATCTAGCACCTAAACCCCTTTGACCATAGGTATAAACACGACCAGACCAGATATCGCCATAGCGGAATCGAGGCAAAGCATTAACTGAATCTTTTAAGCGTTTCTTTTCATCTTGAATTGATAGACTATCAGCCTCTTTATAACCTTTAACCTCAGCCTCTGTCAAAGGGACTTGTCGTTCAGCCTCCCAATATTCCTCTTTTTTAATCGCTGCAGAGGAATCCACCGTAATGGTATAATCCGAACTAAACTCCTCTTTTTTCTCTTCCTTGTCGATTTCTTTCAACACCTTCTTGAGTTTTTTACGGGTCAATTCTTTGCCCAAAGCCAATTTAGGCGTTGAGATTTTCTCTTTATTAATTTCTTTAGCCCAATCTTTATGAAGACGCTCTTCAATAATAGTAGGCTTTACTACGAAAGCAGGGTTCACTTTGATGGAATATTCCTTCACCTGAGTGATATAACGGAAAGTTGCTCCAAAGCCCATCGCATCAAAATTCACATTCACATCATAATTAACCGGCATCCAAACACCTTGAAATAGTGCATTTTGTTGCTGAAACGTGTAATAACCTTGAGAATTACGAAAAGCTAAATTAAAAGAATAGATACTCCAGGTATCTTCCACGATGGAGAGCGTACCTTCAAATAAGTCATCTGATGTAGATTTAGGCCTCACTTGAACCTTAGAAACAGTCTGGCCATTCAATTGAAAACTTCCTAAATAAGCGAAATTATAAAAAGAAAAAGCGGATGGGGAAATAGGGGAAATCAAGGAACCCCAAACTTTGGGTAAATAGAAATTCGTTTGCGTAATGCGCAAATTAGGCGCTCCCGAATTCTTTAGAACGGCAGGAAGGTTATTCCGATTAGACAATACCTTTTCATCAAGCTTATTAGAACGTGTATAAGTTATCTGATTAATTCCTTCTAATACATACGTGGAGCCCACCTTGATACCCGCTTCCTTTTCCATCTTTTTACCGACAAGGGCATTCATCACTTTAGAGATGGACGTAATTTTACCCGCACCTTTAACATATCCTTTAGCGGAATACCGATCTATCTCTTTTAAATGAAATGGTGCCATCGAAATCATCCGCCGCATCATTCCAATAGCTGGATCTTCTTTCAAACCTCCCACATTGACATCTTTAAGAGTAATGGCTTCTTCTGTAAGTACCACATCGAGTGTCAAATCGCCGGAAATCGCGACTTTATGAGCTTTCGGAGTATGTCCCAAAAACCTAAAAACCACTTCATGCTCTCCTTTAGGCAAAGTAATAGCATATTTTCCCTCCTCATTCGCTAAGGTTCCCTTATTTAAATCAGTCACCCATAATGACGAAAATGGCATCAATTCGCCCTTGTTAGAACGTATGGTGCCACTTAAAGTTTGGGCGTGAAGGCCGATGCACGTACATAAAAGGAGTAAAAGTGGTTTCATAAGACAAAAGTACATGAAAGACATTAATTCAACTGAATATTTTGATGAACGGCCTACGATTAACTAGAATTAACGTAATTTTGAGGTTAATGGGATTCACGCACAGACAACTCTTTCAAAAATACATGGCGCCTACATCGGATGCACCATTGGCTTTGGAAATAATCAAAGCAGAAGGAGTCTACTTATATGATGCTGAGGGTAAATCCTATATGGATTTAATCTCCGGAATCGCTGTATCTAATGTGGGTCATTGCAATCCTGCCGTAGTTAAAGCGATTAAAAACCAAGTGGATGCCTACATGCACCTCATGGTGTATGGAGAATATATCCAAAGTCCCCAAGTGCAACTCGCAGAAGCGTTAGTTAAATCCACGGGAACCAACTTAAATCAAGTCTATTTCACAAATTCTGGAACAGAGGCAGTTGAGGGTGCTATGAAATTAGCCAAACGATATACCGGCAGAACCGAGTTCATCTCTTGTTTCAATGCCTACCACGGTGCTAGCCAAGGAGCATTGTCCATCGCAGGTGATGAGAATTTCAAAAATGCTTTTCGTCCATTGTTGCCTGATATTCGCCACATTCACCACGGCTGCCTAGCTAACCTGTCTAAAATAACCGATAAAACAGCGGCGGTAGTGATTGAAATTGTAGCGGGGGAGGCCGGCGTCAAAACTGCTCCATCCGCTTATTTTAAAGCTTTACGCAAGCGTTGCGACAAAACAGGAACCTTGTTGATAGTGGATGAGATACAATCGGGTTTTGGGAGAACAGGAACTTTCTGGGCTTTTCAGGCGATGAATATCGTCCCTGATATCTTGTTAACCGCAAAAGGAATGGGCGGAGGAATGCCCATCGGTGCTTTTCTAGCAAATGAGGAAGTGATGAAAACCTTGAGTTTTAATCCAGTTTTAGGACATATCACTACTTTTGGAGGCCATCCTGTTTCTTGTGCGGCTTCGTTAGCCACCTTGCGCTATATCTTAGATGAACACTTAATGGATCAAATTCCATCGAAAAGCGATCTGTTCAAAAGCCTTTTGCAGCATCCCATCATTAACGAAGTACGTGGAATCGGATTTATGCTAGCGGTGGAAATGAAGGACTTTAAGACCGTGAAAGCCGTGATTGATGAGTGTATTCTGAATGGATTGATAACGGATTGGTTCTTATTCTGCGATAATTCACTACGCATTGCACCGCCTTTGACCATCACAGAAGAGGAAATAAAAATAGCCTGCAACATCTTATTACAGGCTATGGATAAAGTCTATTCGCTTAAAGATTAAGCGTGCTTCAATAAAGTTTCAGCTAAAACGGACTTAGGGATATTTCCACCCACTAAACGCTCAACCATTTCACCTTTCTTAAATACCATTAAAGTAGGTATAGAACGAATTCCTAAAGAAGCAGGAACCGCTGAATTTTGATCTACATTCATTTTTGCAACAATCGCTTGTCCTTCCACTTCTCCAGCTAGCTCTTCCACGATAGGTCCGATCATTTTACATGGGCCACACCACTCTGCCCAAAAATCTACTAAAACTGGTGTGTCAGTGCTGATTAACTCTTGAAAATTAGCATCTGTTGCCTCTACGTATTTTCCCATTGTTTGATATATTTTATAAAATTCAAAATTAAAACAAAACCGGCAGAACAATTAGTTCCCCGATAAATAAATTTAAGAAATTAATTTAAATGCCACATTTTCAAGCTCTCGCAACTCAGAAATCAGGCTTTTGGTAATAGATACCTGCATTTTTCGCGATAAAAAATCCATTCCTATTTTCTCCTGTTCATCAAAAACCTCTATCGTTAACTTCTTATCACCCTTATTTCGCTCTAAGGTTTCCTCTAACAAATCTAATTGAGGTGCATTGAGTCTACTCAAATCTAAACGCAATTTGATCTCTTTTGTTCGATCTGACAGGATCTCTGATAATAATTCAATGGATTGAATCTTGAAGACCATTTGGTCCATATGGCGATTCTTTAATTGATAAGAACCATGAATAAATAGCAAACGATCTAACGCAATAAATCGCTCAAATTGAATGTAGTCCTTTGAGAATAGCGCAAATTCATAATTACCTGCGTAATCCTCGATGGTGAAAATCATAAATTGATTTCCATTTGCGGAGGTTCGTACATTCATTTTCGTCACGATACCGGCAAAGGTTTGAGCTACGTTTGTTCTAGATTCCAACTGACCCGTATTTGAATTACAGAAATTAGAAATTTCGGTTATATAATCGTCCAAAGGATGCCCGGAAATATAAACCCCCACCACTTCTTTCTCATTCTTTAACTGCTCCATAACCGACCAAGGCGCTGAGGTAGGAATACGGGGCTGAGCAATGTCATTACCTGTTCCTGCACCTAATTCCCCAAAAAGCGAGGCCGTTGCTTGCGCCTTCAATTCTGCCATTTTGGACGCATAACGAACTATTTTCTCAATAAAATTCGTATTGTCTTGTGGATCAAGCGCAAAATAATGCGAACGCTGCACCTCAGGGAAGCAGTCGAAAGCACCCGCAAAAGCCAACGACTCTAAACTCTTTTTATTGACTTGACGAATGTTAATACGCGAAACAAAATCAAAAATATCCTTGTATTCGCCATTTTTCATCCGCTCTTCCACTATGGCATCGACTGCTGCTTCACCTACGCCTTTAATAGCCGCTAGGCCGAAACGTATTTGCCCTTTCTTATTAACCGCAAAAGAGCGAGACGATTCATTCACATCAGGAACAAGCAGACTTAAGCCCATTCGCTTACACTCATCCATAAAGAAAGTGATCTTCTCTATGTTGCCCAAAGAGTTCGAAAGTACCGCCGACATAAATTCAGGAGGGTAGTTCGCTTTCAAGTACATAGTTTGATAAGCCACTAAACCATAGCAAGTTGAGTGCGATTTGTTAAAGGCATATTGAGCAAATGCCTCCCAGTCAGTCCAAATTTTGTCTAGCTTATCAACCGGGTGATTATTCGCTGCGCCGCCTTCCATAAACTTGCCCTTCATCTTATCAATGGTAGGCTTGTCCTTCTTACCCATGGCCTTACGAAGCACATCAGCATCCCCTTTAGTGAAATTGGCAATCTTCTGGGAAAGAAGCATTACTTGTTCTTGGTAGACCGTAATACCATACGTATCACTTAAATACTCTTCCATTACTGGCAAATCGTATTCAATCTTCTCCCTACCGTGTTTACGTGCGATGTAATTAGGAATATAGACCATTGGCCCTGGACGGAACAAAGCGTTCATCGCAATTAAATCCGAGAACTGATCGGGTTTAAGATCCCGTAAGTGCTTCTGCATTCCCGGGGATTCAAACTGGAAAGTACCGTTCGTTTCCGCTCTTTGGTATAACTCATACGTAATCTGATCATCCAGCGGTAAATCGTCCAAAATGATCGTCTCATTATGGTTTTGCTTGATCAAGCGAACCGCTTCTTTCAAAATGGAGAGGGTTTTTAAGCCCAAAAAGTCCATTTTTATCACACCCGCATTCTCAATCACCGAACCATCATATTGCGTAATCAAAAGACTCACATCTTTCGAAGTGGCGACAGGTAAAATATCTGTTAAGTCAGAAGGCGCGATGATAATACCCGCTGCATGTATACCTGTACCACGTACAGAACCTTCTAAAACGAGCGCATTCTCTATTACTGTAGCTGGTAATCCACCAGCTCCTTTAATGCGACGAAGCTCTTTCACTTGTTCTAATTCCTCCGAATTCAAACCTTCCTTATCAGCTAAACTCTTATCACCAGTTAGCGCCGCATTAAATATACGTTCTAAGGTAATTTTAGGTTTGTCTGGGACAAGTTTTGCTAAAGCATTGGATTCTTGCAAGGGGAGGTCTAAAACGCGAGAAACGTCCTTAATAGACATTTTAGCGGCCATTGTGCCATAGGTAGCAATATGTGCTACTTGGTTTTTTCCGTATTTATCAACCACATAGTCGATGACTTTTTGGCGTCCCTCATCGTCAAAATCCGTATCAATATCGGGTAAAGACTTCCGATCTGGATTCAAGAAACGCTCAAAAAGGAGATTGTACTTAATCGGGTCAATGTTCGTGATTCCCAAACAATAAGCCACCACAGAACCAGCCGCTGATCCACGACCTGGCCCTACATAAACACCTAAATCACGTCCTGCTTGAATAAAATCAGCTACAATCAAGAAATAGCCAGCGAAACCCATTGTCTTAATCGTATACAATTCGAAACGCAATCGCTCCTCAACTACCCGATCAATATCAACATAGCGCTTTTTAGCGCCTTCCATTGTTAAATGCTCAAGGAAATCATCTTGATTTAGGAAAGTGGATGGAATGACGAAATTAGGTAATAATACATCCTTCTCCAGCTTCAAGGTTTCTACCTTACCCACAATCTCATTCGTGTTGTCGATGGCCTCAGGAATATGTGACCAAAGCTTCGTCATTTCCTCCGTCGTCTTGAAATAAAATTGATCGTTATAAAAAGCAAAGCGCTTTCCCTTCATATCGAAATCCCCTTCAATATCCTTATAAGTAGGAGTGGACTGCTTTTCCCCGGTATTAATACAAAGTAAAATATCGTGAGCGTTGGCATCTTTTTGGTCCAAATAATGGCTATCATTGGACGCAATCACCTTCACATTGTACTTCTTCGCAAAACGTAGCAAGACCTCATTGACCGTCTGTTGCTCAGGAATGAAGTGATTTTGCACCTCGATGTAATAATCTTCGCCAAACAAATCCAACCACCACTTAAATTCCTTCTC
>JBIILT010000070.1:0-7015 GCA_044338355.1 Aquirufa sp. | reverse complement strand
GTTTAAGCGTTCGGACGCACCTCGAAGCGTGCGGCCTTTAGCTGACACCTTCACTAACATCGAATCGAAATAAGGGGAAATTTTTACTCCGGGATACGACGATCCTTCGTCCAAACGAATGCCGAAGCCGGCTGCGTTTCTGTAGGCGATGATGGTTCCAAAATCAGGTTTAAATCCATTCGCGGGATCCTCCGTCGTGATACGGCATTGGATGGCAAAGCCTTTTAACGGAATATCCGCTTGGTTTTGGATGAAAATGCCGGGATCAGATAACTTATAATTTTGAGCGATTAAGATTTGAGTTCGGACGATATCAATGCCCGTCACCTCTTCTGTAATCGTATGTTCTACTTGAATACGCGGATTTACTTCGATGAAGTAGATATTTTCGTCTTTATCGACTAAGAATTCTACCGTACCTGCGTTATAATAATTCACGGCTTTACCGATGGAAAGCGCGTAAGCGTATAATTTCTGTTTTGTTTCTTCTTTTAAGCCAAAAGAAGGAGCGATCTCGACCACTTTTTGGAAACGTCTTTGTACCGAACAATCGCGCTCGTACAAATGCACTAAATTTCCGTGCTGATCGCCTAATAATTGCACCTCGATGTGCTTCGGATCATCGATGAATTTCTCGATAAACAAGGTGTCATCTCCGAAGGCATTTTTCGCCTCATTCTTCGCCTCTTGGTACGCCTTTTCTAATTCCTCTTCCGATCTTACTACGCGCATTCCGCGTCCACCACCACCGGCAGCCGCTTTCACCATCACGGGGAATTTAATACGTTTCGCTTCGGATAGGGCCAAAGAATAATCTGATAAATCACCCTTCGAATCCTCAATCATGGGCACATTGGCCTTTAAAGCTGCTACTTTCGCCGCCACCTTATCGCCGAGCGCATTCATCGCTTCTGGGGATGGGCCCACGAAAACGATACCTTCTTCTCTGCAACGCGTCGCCAAAACTACATTCTCAGAAAGGAAACCATAACCCGGATGTATCGCCTCAATTTTCTTTGATTTACACAACGAAATCAACCCTTCAATATCCAAATAGGGCTTTAGGGGTTCATCATCTTTACCGATTTGGTAGGCTTCATCCGCCTTGTAGCGGTGCAATGAATAGCGATCCTCGAAAGTATATACGGCAACCGTACGAATTCCTAATTCGGAGGCAGCACGCATAATTCGGATAGCGATCTCACCGCGGTTAGCGATTAATAGGCTAGAGATTTTCTTAACGTATGATTTTGGCATAATCAATAAAGTAGGAGATTCTAACAAAAATGCTAAATATATTGTGAAAATCGCATCAAAAAGGGTATTTTATTTGGCAAAACTTAAAAAAATACCATTATAATTAGATTCGTTACCACGAAAAATAATTTTACCGCCTTCAAGTGAATTTTCTTAACTTGCAGATCGAACAAAATATTGCTTTTTATGAAACCAATTATCGGTATCACGTTAGGGGATTACAACGGAATCGGGCCGGAAGTAATCTTGAAATCCTTAGCTAGTCCTCGCTTGCTAAAGTGGTGTACACCGGTGATTTATGGTTCTGCCAAAGTATTGGATTTTTACCGCCAAAAATTTGAATTAAAAGAGTGGTCCATCGCGGTCATAAAAGAGGCGTCCGAAGCCAAATCAGGCGAAAGTTTTGTCATCAATTGCTGGGAGGATTCTTCCACTGTAGTCGAGCCCGGAAAAGAGACCAAAGAAGCGGGGAAAGCAGCCTTTGATTGCTTAGAAAGAGCCGCTAACGACCTAGATCGTGGACTTATTTCAGCACTAGTTACCGCTCCTATCAATAAACATAACATCCAATCCGAGGAGTTTAAATTCCCAGGACATACCGAATATTTAACAGATCGTTTTGAAGCAAAATCCTCTTTAATGATGATGGTTTCGGAGGATTTTAGAATGGGCGTTGCTACGGGCCATATTCCTCTTTTAGAGGTTCCCAAGGCTTTAAGCGCCGATTTAATGCGTTCAAAGATTACCTTATTCTTAAAGAGTTTAAAGGAGGATTTCTCGATTGATAAACCTCGTTTAGCGGTGCTAGGTTTAAATCCCCACGCTGGAGAATCAGGTTTATTAGGTCAAGAAGAATTAGAGATTATTCAACCCGTAGTGGAAGAATTTAGAACGAAGGGCAACTTGGTTTTTGGACCTTATCCTGCGGATGGATTCTTCGGAAAAGCGCAATTCAAGGATTTTGACGGGGTTCTTGGCATGTACCACGATCAAGGTTTGATTCCATTTAAATACATTGCTTTTGATTCTGGCGTGAACTTTACGGCAGGGTTACCCGTCATTCGCACGTCTCCAGATCACGGAACAGCTTATGATATCGCAGGCCAAAATGTGGCCGATCCAGGTTCATTCTTACATGCCTTGTTTTTAGCGTTAGATCTCGTAAAAAATCGAATGAATGCGTAAAGTCTTAATCGTCGACGAGGTTCATCCTTCGATGACAGAAGGGCTAACGAATTTGGGATTCGAGGTAGAGACGCGTACAGATTTATCACTTGCCGAGTTTACTTCGATTTTACCAACTTATGACGGATTAGTCATTCGAAGTAAGTTCAAAATAACGGCAGATATTCTGACTGATACCAGATTGACTTTCATCGCTCGTGCAGGTGCAGGGCTCGACTTACTAGATATCGATGCCTGCCTATCCAGAGGAATTGCGGTTTTCTCCGCAAACGAAGGGAATGCAGATTCGGTTGCAGAACACGTCATTGGTCAACTTTTATCCCTTGCCCATAAACTACATACCGCGGATACTGAGGTACGCCATGGATTGTGGGAAAGAGAAGGAAATCGAGGCTTTGAACTCAAAGAAAAAACCATCGGTATTATTGGTTACGGAAATATGGGCAAAGCTGTCGCATCGCGACTTGCGGGCTTCGGAATGAAAATTTTAGCCTATGATAAATATGCCCCATCTGCCGATTATCCTGCTACGATGGAACAGATTTTCGATCAAGCTGACATCCTAAGTTTACATATACCCTTGACTTCTGAAACCCGTGGATTGGTTTCTGTCTCTTATATTGATTCATTCAAGAAGCCCATTTTACTACTTAATAGCTCCCGTGGGCCCATTGCTCCACTAGAACCCTTATTGCATGGATTGCGCTCAGGCCAGATTAAAGGGTTAGCATTGGACGTTTTACCAAACGAAAAATTATCTTCTTGGTCCCCGTTTGAAAAAGAGTTATTCGCCGAAATCGCCGCGTATCCTGCCACCATTTTCAGCCCACACGTAGCGGGTTGGACGACAGAAAGTTATTATAAAATTAACGAGGTTTTACTCCAGAAAATAAAGGCGCATTACCAACTATGAATTACCCCGTAAATCTTGCCGAAAAACTGGGATTTAACCAGGTAAAAGAGGAAATTAAGCAGCTTTGCTTAAGTCCTATGGGGTTAGAATATGCGGATAAAATGCGCTTTTCAGACCGTTTCCCATTGGTCAAACAATGGGTGGAGCAGGTCGATGAGATGGGGCGCATTTTGGGCGAACACGGTGGCGAATTTCCACAAACTGATTACTTCGATTTACGCTCCTATTTAAGTCCATTGCAACTGGAGGGCCATTATTTGTCAGCAGATGAGTGGAGAGACTGGCAGCGTGCGTTAACGGTTTTGTATGAAACCATTCGCTTCTTTGCAGCCATCGATGCCACAGAATACCCTGAAATACATAAAATAACCCAGCATTTTATCGCTAAAGGCGCGGAAAGCAATGGGGATTTCAGACAAATTCTACCCATCATTCAAGATTTGGACCGAGTATTCGATACTAATGGTCAAATAAAGGAAACGGCCTCCCCTGCTTTAGGCGATTTACGTCGCAAGCGTTTAGCTGAAGAGCAAGGACTTCGAAAGAAATTGGATTCGTATTTAAGCCAGGCCTATAAAGAGGGCTGGGTCAGCAAAGATTTCTCGTTGACGTTGCGCAATGGCCGAATGGTGATTCCATTAGCAGCGGAGCACAAAAGGAAGATCAAAGGTTTCGTTCAAGATGAATCGGATACGGGGAAAACAGTCTATTTAGAACCCGCTGATGCGCTGGCGATGAACAATGAGATCAAGTCATTGGAATCAGCGGAGAGGCGCGAGGTTATTCAAATTTTATCGAAACTTTCAGATCGAATCCGTCCATTAACCCCCTTTTTAGCCCACGCTTTTTCGTGGTTAGGTTTAATTGATTTTATTCGGGCCAAAGCCCTGTGGGGAGCCGAACACAAAGCCATCAAACCTACGTTCATTCAAGATAAACCGATCGTAAACTGGACCGATGCGCGTCATCCACTGCTAGAAAAATCACTTGAAAAAATTGGCAAAAAGATCAAGCCGCTGACCATTCGTTTAGAGGACGATCGACGCATTATGGTCGTTTCAGGGCCCAATGCAGGTGGTAAATCCGTAACATTGAGCACTGTAGGTTTGTTGCAGTTCTTATTCCAATCCGGTTGTTTAGTTCCTTTAGCCGAAGGGAGCACGATGGGCTTTTTCTCCCAACTCTTCCTTGATATGGGCGATGAGCAAAATCTGGAGAATGAATTGAGTACCTATTCCTCGCACTTAAGTAATATGCGGCATTTCTTGCAGCACGTGAACGAGAAGACCTTGATTTTAGTCGATGAATTTGGTACCGGAACAGAACCTTCTTTAGGGGGTGCGATTGCGGAATCCATCTTGGAGAAACTGGCTGATAAAGGATGCTACGGGGCGATTAATACGCACTTTGGCAACTTAAAAAGCTTAGCAGACCGCCAAAAAGGACTCTTTAATGCCGCCATGCGTTACGACACGGAACACCTAGAGCCTCAATTCATTCTGGATATGGGAAAACCGGGTAGTTCTTTTGCCTTTGAGATTGCCCAGAAAATTGGATTACCTAAGGCCATCATCGAAAATGCCCGGAAGAAATTAGGCAAGAAGCAGGTGGATTTTGATAAGTTATTATTAGAAACAGAGACAGAGAAGCAGATTTGGGAGAGTAAAAATGCCAGCTTAGCACTAGCTAATGAGCAAGCACTATCCATCAAAGAAAACTACGAGCGGCTGAAGAATCACGTGCAGGAGGAGCAGAAAGCGATGTTAAATGCGGCCAAGACTGAGGCAAAAAAGATTATTCAGGAGGCAAATCAGCGGATTGAGCAAACGATTCGCCAGATAAAGGAGAAGGAAGCGGACAAGGAGAAAACGAAAGAATTACGCGCGGATTTAGAACAATTCGTCCAGAAAGAATTGGAAACCGTGGCCCCATTAAAGGTCGTATCTGAAACTCCAGGAATCGTTTACGCAAACTCCCCTATCGCTGTGGGCGATTGGGTGGTGATTAAAGGGAGTGGCGATGAACCTACTTTGGGAGAAATTCTTGAACTCAAAGGCAAGGATGCAGTCATTTCTCTGGGAGCGATTCGCAGTACGATCAAACTGAATCGCCTTCAAAAAATCGTCGCGCCCAAACAACCGAAGAAAAGCACAGCTCCCCTTCGCGGCATCGACATCAACGATCGAATGGCTCAATTTCAGCTTAAACTAGATATTAGGGGGAAGCGTGCAGAAGAAGTCTATGTTATTTTAGACCAATACATTAACGATTGCTTACTTTTAGGCGTTCCAGAAGTTCAAATTTTGCACGGGAAAGGCGATGGAATTTTACGCACGCTAATCCGAGAACAATTACGCCGCTACAGGGAAATCAAGAATAGTTCTGATGAACATGCAGACCGTGGTGGTGCGGGAATTACCATCGTTACATTCAAATGATACGTATTTTAGTAACTCTTTTTGCCCTATTTCTTCTAAGTAGTTGTATGTTTCAATATGCTACAGGACTTAGTCAAATTCAACAAGAAAAATACGAACAAGCCACCTATAATCTCTCAGTGGCTCTTTCAAAAGCACCCAATAACCCAGCAATCTACTTTGCAAGGGCAATTTCCCGCGGATCAATGGAGCAGTATTCAGGAGCCATTTCTGACTTAACAAAAGCTATCCGATTAGATTCAACAAATGCGGATTATTACTTTTACCGTGGCTATTACAAATCAAAACTAAGAAATGATAAAAGTGCGATTCGAGACTTCTCTAAATCCATCATCATCTATCCTTATTACGCAGAAACTTATTACAATCGCGGTTTAAACCTGATGAATTTAGGTTTTATTGACGATGCTTGTCTAGATTTTAAGACGGCGATTGAGTTGGGGGACACCTTATCACTGAAGTACCAAGCTTCGCTTTGTAGATAAGAGATAAGAGAGTAGAGAGTATAGATAGGAGATGGTGAATGGTGAATGGTGGGTCCATTTGCTTTGAAAGCCTATGAAAATTCGTGTTATTTGTAGCTTATTTTTTAATTTTTAACGATTCAATATGTCTATTGCAAAAACCGGCGACAAGGTTGCCGTACACTACACAGGTAAACACACCGACGGTTCTATTTTTGACTCTTCCGTAGGAAGTACACCCCTTGAATTCCAATTAGGTTCAGGTATGGTCATCAAAGGTTTTGATGATGGCGTGACCGGTATGGCCATCGGAGAGAAAAAAACAGTGGTTATACCAGCAGTTGAGGCTTATGGTGAGCATTCTCCAGAGAACACGGTAACCTTAGAACGTGCTCAAATACCTGCTCACATCGAATTAGAATTAGGCGCCTCCTTGTCCATGCACCAAGATGGTGGTCACGTGGTTGAAGTAGTCATCACTGATTTATCAGATTCTCATGTAACTTTAGATGCTAATCACCCGCTTGCTGGCCGTGATTTAACATTTGAATTAGAATTAGTATCGATTTCATAACCTATGAAAATTAATTTGCGCTCCTTTGCCCCCCACGGGATTGTCCTTTTGGGTTTCCTTTTGATCGCTTTTATCTATTGTGGACCCGTTCTGCAGGGAAAAGTATTGATTCAACACGATATTCAGCAAGCCCAGGCGGCGGCACAGGAGAGCATACAATACAAACAGAAAACCGGTGAGGATG